>JAIROU010000249.1 GCA_031257375.1 Bifidobacteriaceae bacterium | reverse complement strand
CCGGGCTCGGTCAGGCGCAGCGCCCCGATCCGCTGCTGGATCCAGGCCGCCACAGACCCCAGGGAGTAGTGGGAGCGGGAGCGGGCGTCGGCGTCCCACGACTCGAGCAGGGTGGTCTCTCCGGCCTCATACCAGGCGCCCCAGCCCGGGGAGGTCCTGATGGTCAAGGCGGCGATGGCCAGGTCGTCGCGGCCCGCCTCGCTCAACACCCGGGGCAGGTGGCGCACCCCGAGGAACCCGCAATCGAGGTGCCCGCCGGTGCGCTCCTCCAGGTCGCGGACCAGACCCGCCCGGACCGAGCCGACGTGCTCGGCCGGGACCGCGCCGAACGCCAGCGGGAGGATGTTCATCCCCTGGCGATAGCCCACTCCCGGCGCGGCGTAGACACCGGCGGCCGGGTCGAAGTAGGCGTCGTGGTAGGCGCGGGCGGCATCGGCGGCGGCCGCGTCGAAACGCGCCGCGCCGGCCTGGCCCGCCCCGCGCAAAACGGCCGCCGCGCCCCGCAGCGCGGCGACGGCCATGATGGTGCCGATCGGGGCCATCCCCTCGGGTCCCTCGGCGTGCCCCGGCGAAAGCCAGTCGCCCCACGTGTGAGCCCGCCACAGCCCGCCGCCCAGCGAGCGCACGATGCCGTCCGCGAACCGCCGGGCCATCGGCGCCGCCCGCTTGAGGATGTCCCGGTCGCCGTACTCGAGGTACAGCCGCCACGGGATCAACACGGCGGAAATCGACCAGCCCGGATCCGTGGCCGCGCCCCAGCCCGGGGTCGGCACGATCCACGGCACCGAACCATCAGCCGATTGGGCGTCCATGTGCGATTCAACCCACTCGGTCAGCGAGGCCTCCAAATCGAAGTGGTGCAGCGCCGCCTCCACAATGCCGTGCCCGTCGGCCGTCCAGCCAGCTTTCTCATAGGTCGGCTCGCCGGTCGGGATGCCATGGAAGCCGTTCAGGAAAGTCTTGGCCGCAGTCGCGTCGATCCATTCGAGGACCGGTTCGGCGGCGCGCAACTCGCCCACCCGCTCCAGGTCGGCGCACAACGGCACCGCGCGCACATCCTCGACCAGCACATCGCCCCGGGTTTCGACCTCGATCCAGCGGAACCCCCGGTAGCCGAACTGGGGCTCCCACACATAACCGTCCGCCCGCGCCTCCAGGCGCAGGCTGTCGACCTGCGCCTGGCAGGCGATATACGGGTTGTCGCAGACCACGTCCCCGGAGGGGTCGCGCCACTCCCCGTGCTTGACGCGCACCAGCCCGCCCGTCTCCCCGCTCACCCGACAGCGGACCCGGCCGGTCATCACCTCGGAGAAATCGAACACCGTCCGGGTCGCCTCCGCCCGGTCCGCCCCGCGGTCCGCGGCCGTCCGCGGCGGGTCTGCCCGGTCCACGCGGTGCGGGGCGACCGCAGGTCGGGCCGTGACGGGCGGGGCCGTTGTCAGGTGGAGCGTCCCTGCGGGGGGCGCGACCACTGACACCGGCTCCCAGTCGGGTTCGCGGGCGCGCAGAACCCAGTCCTCCCCGCCTAGGAACCGTTCGGCTTGGACGGGTCCCGGCGCGCATTCCCACCGCCCGTCGGTCGCCAGGCTGGTGGAGGACCCATCCGCCCAGCCCACCCGCAGCCGCGCCACAGCGCACGGCTCGCGGTGCCAAGGCGCAAAACACCAGCCCCACACGTCCCCGCCGCGGGCGGCGTACCGGTCCCGTCCGGCCTCTATGACGATCTCGTTGCCCCCGGCGCGCAGAAGGTGGGCGACGTCCCAGGTCCGGTACAAGATCCGCCGGTCGTAGTCGGTCAAGGCCGGCCCCAATGCCTCAAGGCCCACCCGGGCACCGTTGACCCGGACCGCCCCGGCCCCCAGCACGGCGGCCGCCAACGTCGCGGCGGCGGGGGCGGCGTCCAGTTGGAAGCGGCGCCGGAACACGGGGTTCGGGGCTGGGAGGACGTCGACGGCCAACACCCTGACTCCCGGAACGGGGACGAAGTCAAAGAACGCTTGGCCGGTCAACGCCACCGGCGAGACGGCATCGTCCGCCGGCTTGGGCGGGACGGCATCGTCCGCCGGCTTGGGCGGCCCGGCATCGTCCACCGGCCTGGGCGGCACGGCATCGTCCGCCGGCGCCGTGGGCGCATCGCCGGTCGCCCAGCCGATTCGGCCGCGTTCGGGTCTCAGCACCACCACGTAGTCGCCGGGCGGGGCGGGCGGGTTGACGGGGATCATATGGGCGAGGCGTTCCCACATGATGATCGCGGAAGAGCCTTCCCGGGCGGTTTCGGCGATCAGGTCCCCGGCGGGGGTTTCGAGACGGATCCGATACTTGACGTCCACGGGGGACGGGTAGGCGGGTTCGGGCGGAGGCGCCAATGTGAGGCCGACCGCGGCGACTGGGCCGTCGGCGTGGAAGGCCTGCGCGAGGGTGTGTCCGGGCGCCGCGTAGTCGACGCGGGCGGCGTCGAGGTGCCGGATGGTCCGCTGAGAGCGGGGCGCCGCCCGCGCGATCCAGGCCGCGCCGGCCAGATCATCAGGCACGCCCGCTCCGGGTCCCCCAGGCGACAGACTGCTCATTCGACTCTCCTCTTCGGTGTTGCCGCCAACGCCGCCGCCCACCGGCGGAGGGTTCCGCTGGCGCCCTAAACTGTACAGGATGCATATCGAAGCGCTTCGCTTAGACTGGACCTCGCCAAACCGGGGCTCGTGCGCTGTCCGGACTGGGCCGCATGGCCGCGGCGGGCCGCAGCGCCGCCTCGGCGAAACCTCCGCAGAAAGGCTTGTGACGTGA
>JAIROU010000235.1 GCA_031257375.1 Bifidobacteriaceae bacterium | reverse complement strand
CACCGAGTCCACCCCCGAATCCACCACCGTGTCCGCCCCCGAACCCGCCAGGTCGTAGACGTCCGAACCCACCCCGCCCGACAACGAGTCGTCGCCCTCCCCGCCCGCCAGCAAATCCGACCCTGCGTTCGCGTTCAGTCTGTCGTCGCCTGCGCCGCCGTACAACATGTCCGCCGACGCCGAACCGTTCAGCGTGTCATCCCCGCCCAACCCGTAGGCCGTGGGCCAACCAGCAGTTGTGCTCAAAGTGTCATCCCCCTCGGAGCCCACCCACAGCAGCGAGCCGACCTGGGGCATATCGGCGTACAGACCAACACCGACCGGCCCCAGCTGGGCCGCCAGATCCCCTAAGCCGGTTATCCCGCCTTGCTGGGCGTAGAACAAGAACCTGCCAAGATCAGCCAACAGGCGATCTGTGCCCACGTCGCCGCCAGGCAACCCAAGCACCTGTTCAGCCAAACCAGAAACGCCCACACGACCATCAACCACGAGGTCCTGGTTCAACACGCGGTGAACCCCGATCAGATGCGTCTGATACAGCAGCTCGCAATAGTAAATCTCAAACAGGCGCGACCACACGCCGTGGAGTATCGCGGACGCCGCCGCGTTCGGGTTCGGGCCGCGCACACCATTGAACGGCCTGCCCAAAATCGCTTCGACCGCCGCCAATTGCTGAGCGTCGAAGTTCGCCCCCCGGCTGCCCGCCGCGACCTGTTCCGCGCCGGTGATCATGAACACCAACTCGCGCACCAACGCCTCTCGCTCGCCAGAGTCGACCGTCTGCGCGAATCCTTCGATCAGATCCCGGACCCGGCCGGTCTCGTCCGCCAGCACCGCGCGATGCAAAGACGGGACCCTTCCCAAAGCCCGCACATTCGGCAATGCCGCAACATCAGCCGGCACGTCCGTCTCCTCGTCAAGGTCCGGCTCAATAGTGTCCCAGTTCACGGCCGCCACCCAATACTCAGCCGCCAGATGAACCAGCCCGTCATCAATCACGACCTGGGAAGCCTCGCCCAACACCACGCCCACATCAACCGTTTGATCCAGCCGCACAGTCTCCAACGAAACCGACTTCACACCCGCGTCGTCCAATCCCCGCAACTCGCCGACGTCCGTTCTCCCCAGGTTCGCCTTGTCGTTCCACAGCACAAGAACGCCCCAATCATCATCGGCCGGGTCGATGGCGTTATCACCATTTGAATCCAACTCCGCCAACGCGGCGAAACCGCTCCCGGCGACAGACCCCGAAGCGAGCCGAGTCGAATCCCCGAAAACCTCCAAGCCGCTATCGATCTTCCCGTTGCCATTCCGGTCCCAGGCCAAAATCTCATCATCGCTCTGCACCCAGTTGACCCGCTCCGCGTACCCGTTCACATCCAAATCGAAATACGCCCCGGCCGACACCGCGGTGGGTGCGAACCCGTCACCGGCCATGTCAAACACAATGGGATCGCGCGGCGGGTCCGCCTCGTCCTCGGCATCCCTCTCACCCGCGTCAGCCCCACCAGCATTATTGCCAGGCAAACCAGGATCAAAACCGCCGCCAGCCGACGAGCCGCCCCCGCCGCCCGACGAGCCGCCGCCACCCCCAGCGCCGACCCAAGAGTAATCGGGCCCCGTCCACTCACCCGACTCGCTGTACTCGTCCAACAGGTCCGAGTAGTACTGAACGAGGGCCAAGTGCTCCCCGACCGGCCCGTTCAGAATCGACTGAACGGTTTCGCTCGCGAAATAGATCGCCGCGAGGGCCGCCTGCCCGCCTGCCACCAGAAACCCGCCGCCCATCATCATGGCCAGCAACGCCCCCGCCGCCGTGGCCTCGGCCGACGCGGGACACTTCGACAACGCCCCGTTGAGAGCCGCTATGGCGTCTGCCGGCTTGCCCTCATAGGCGTACTGCATCGCCTGCGAATAGCCCTCGGACATCGTCGAGATGGCGTACAAATCAATCAGGGCGCCGCCCACCACCAGGCCCGGAGAAATCCTCCCCAGAAACCTCCCGACAGCCGAAGCGGTTCTCGCCGCCGCGCCGACCGACGATTTTGTCCAATACGCCGCGCGGGCGGCGAACTTGTGCCAACGGCCGAGCCTGTCCCAGTTGGCCTTGCCGCCCACCGACTTGACCACGTTGGTGTCCGGCCCGAAGCCGACAAGCTCCTTCCCGGTCTTCAACTTGTAATTATTGCTGGCCTCGTCGGCGGTGAGGCTCAAACTGCCCGCCGCGGCGGCGCGAACCGGATTCCCGTCCTTGTCCAATATGAAGTCAAAATCGCAGAGAACATCGTGCGCGGTCATCGACAGCAGCGGCATCCTCGCGGCAGACTCCGTCCCGACCCAGTCAGCCAGGGCCACCCCATTGACAGCATCGATCGTGGTGCTGACCCAAACCGCAGGCACCTCAGTTCGCTGCAACACGCCCATAACCGTCGGATCGGTCAAGCTCTCCACGCTCAACACCAGCACCTTCGAGCCCTTGTAATTCTTCACGAGCTGCTGCGACACATGATCATTCAACGACAGGCCGCCATCAGGCGCGAACCTCTGAGCCGCCAGCTTCGCCCCGCCGCCCGGCGCGTTACCAAACACCCTGTCAAGCTGCGACTCGTCGACAACGCCTGTGATCGCCCGATTGAGGCCGTCATGCATCAACGCCCTGCCCGCCCATGTCGAGCTGATGTAGCCGTAATCGCCTGAATCAGCCAAAGCCTTGGCGTACCGCCAGGCGGGGACGCCGTCGATACTTCCCGAGTACAGCACCAGGGTGCGCCCGGACGGCAGCTCCGCGCCCAGGTCGTCAAAACCCGCGCGGAGAAGACCCATAAACTCCGCCCAATCATCAGCCGAACTCGCGCCCGTGAGCGGAACGCTGTGCGCCGCCCCCCAGTCGTTGATCTGTTTGACGAGCCTGGCTACCGCGTCGTCATAATCCGCCGCCCGCGCCGGGGCCGCGCCCAAAGCTGTCACCGCGAACAGCGCCAACAGGCCGGACACAAACCAAGCGGCGGCCACCCGCCATCCAACCGTCTTGTTAACGTTCACGCTTGTCGCGCCCTTTCAAGTCTCTTGCCGAACTTCCCGGAGAAATGTATCGACAGCAACTTCTCCGGTCTGCCGATCGCCTCCAAAGCGGCGAACCCCTGGCGGATTGCGGGCAAGACGCCGCGCCGCTTCCACAACACAGACTCGGCCGGATCGGCCCGGTCCACCTGAACCCAAAGACGCCGCCCGATCACAATATTCCCTTCGCCACGGTAGGAGCCCTCGAACACGATCGTTGACCCGTCCCACAGCAGCGCCCAGTAGATTGGTCTGCCCTCCCCGGTCGGGGCGGTGCACAGGCCGACGAACATCGCCCCCCGCTCGTCGTCTATCGCCGCGTAAATCGGAATGTCCGCTTTGCCGGTCCAGCAGGGCGAGTCAAGGTCGTAGGACCGGAACCAGTCCTTTTCCTCCGGCGTCAACTCCCGGAACTCGAACGCCATCGCTTGCCGCCCTTCCGGCCGCCCGGCGCCGCGCCGCGCCGGGGCCAACGACACCCCGGCGGCGCAGCGGGTCCGGCGGCCATTCGATATCGCTGACCAGACCACAGCCACACTACACGCCCGCCCGGCCTTCATCTCGATTCGCCTCGAGAATTGGCGCGCCGGCAAAGCCCGGCCCGGGCGGATCACAAGCGCGGGAAAGGAACCCCGCGCGCCGCTCCCCCGCCCTCGACCTGGGCGACAAGACCGGCTATCGCGTCGTCACAATCCGCCGCCCGCGCCGGGGCCGGGCCCAGGGCCGTCACCGCGAACAGCGCCAACAGGCCGGACACAAACCAAGCGGCGGCCACCCGCCATCCACTGGCCTTTTCCGCATTCATGACTGCGACACCCTTTCAAGTCGTTTGCCGAACTTGCCGGAGAATTCCACGGACAGCAAGGTCTCCGGCCTGCGGGTGGCAAGCCTGGCGGCGAACCCCTGGCGGATCGCGGGCAGGATGTCGGGCCGCTTCCACAACGGCGAATCGGCCGGATCGGCGCGGTCGACATTGACCCAATAACGCCGCCCGATCACAATATTCCCTTCGCCGCGGTAGGAACTCTCGAACACGATCACATGCCCGTCCCAAAGCAGCGCCCAGAACATCGGCCTGCCCTCCCCGGTCGGGGCGGTGCACAGACCGGTGAACATCGCGCCCCGCTCGTCGTCTACCGCCGCGTAGATGGGAGTGTCCGCCTTGCCGGTCCAGCAGGGCGAGTCAAGGTTGTAGGACCGGAACCAGTCCTTCTCTTCCGGCGTCAACTTCCGGTACTCGAACGCCATCGCTTGCCGCCCTTCCGGCCGCCCGGCACCGCGCCGCGCCGGGGGCCAACAACACCCCGGCGGCACAGCGGGTCCGGCGGCCACTCAATTCGCTGGCCAGTTCACCGCCAGATTACATGCCCGCGCGGCCCTCCGGGGGCTCCAACCCTCGCAACGCTGTTCAACCCTTCACGGATCCGCGCGGCGGGGCCAGGGTCGCGGCCACGCCCTCGCCGGAGCGCCAGCCAGCGGCGGGGCGGCGCAGGCCAAACACCCGGAACCGCGAACCGGAGCCGCGAACCAAGCGAACCGAGCAGCGTGAACCCGGTTGGGGCAATTGCGGCCGCAGGCCGCCCGCCAACCGATCGCCAGACTCCCAACCGAAACACGGCCACCTGCGCAAACGCCGCAACACCCGTCGGCGGCATCGGGCGAGGGCGGCCGCAACTGCCCCAACCGAACACGGCGCCGGACAGCGGGCACGGACACGCCCTTTGTCGGGGAAAAGGGACGAGGGGAGTGTCCCCGGGTTTGAGAAGAAAGGACCGTCCCTGGGTGCACCTAGGTGCACGGGTGCGGGCGGGCGCGATCATTGGTCCTGGCCGGGGGCGGGGGGTCGTCATCCGGGCGCGGCGGCCTCCCCAACGTCCGCGTGGCTGGGGTCCGCGGTCGCCAAGCCCAAGGCCGCGCAGGCCCGCCGGAGGTCTTGGCCGCACGCCACCACGACCAGGTCCGGCCCAGCCAGGGCCAGGGCCGCGGCGGCGTGGATCGCGTCGTGGCCGCGCAGCGCCTGGCTCAGCGCCAGTCCGGCCGCCGTGTCCACCAGTTCGCGGGTCGGCGTCAGAAGATCGAGCTCGCCGAGCCTCAGACCCAGCAGCTCCACCGCGGCGCTGTGCCGCTCCTGATCAAGGCGTCCCAAACGCAGCGCCTGGGCGAGGGCGGCGTGGGCCTCGGCGACCACCAGGAGGCATGAGATCCGGACGTCGCACGCCTGCCAGAGGGCGGCGCACCGCCCGCTCGCGGGCTCGTTGACGACCAGCGGGACCACCGCCGAAGTGTCGAAATAGCCGATCATCGGCGCTGATCAGCGGCGCTGTTCGGTGATCAAGTCGGAGACCCGCCCGGCGGCTTCGACCGGGCTTTGGAGCTTGCCGGGCCTGTTCGGCGCGGGCCGGATGACGCCCTCGGCGACCAATCGTTCGTAGGTGGAGAGGCTCTGGACGGGCGTCAGGCGGGCCACCGGCCGCCCCCGATCGGTGACGGTGAAGGACCGGCCGTCTTGGACGGCGGCCGCGTAGGCCGCCAACGACCCGCGCAGATCGCGCAGTCCCACCCGTTCGCCAGCGGGAGAAGTTGCAACTTCAGCCATAGCTAAAGTGTACACAGACTGACTGGTCGCACTGACTGGTCGCACTGACTGGTCGCGCGGCGCCGACCCGCCGCCGAATCCCACCCGAGGTGCCCCGGCCGTCCACCGGGACAATTGGGTGGCGGAGGTGCCGTGACGGCATCGTCCGCAAACCTTGGACCGTCGCGGCGGCAACGGCAACGGCGTCTCGCCGTCGAACGGGATGACCACGCCGGATCCAGCGGCGGCGGACGTCAAACGCGCGGCCATGAGAGCGGCGCGGCGCCGGGTGTTCATCGGCGCGCACTGCAAGTTCGGCGCCACCAGCCTTGTCCAATTCGCCGACTGGTCGGATTTCGACGTCGTGATCACCGGCCGCGAACTCCGCGACGCCGGACCCGCGCTGGTCCGGGCTTAGCGCGTTTGTGAACCCCGTACCGTGCGCGGCAGGCCACGACGTCGCCCGATGCCGTCTGCCGGGCGCCCAGCGCGACATCGGCGGACGCCGCGGCCCCGGTCGGGGCGCTGTCGGCCAGGCCGTCGCCCGATGCCGTCTGCCGGGCGCCCAGCGCGACATCGGCGGACGCCGCGGCCCGGTCCGGCCGCTGGGAGCCCCGGGCGCTGGGAGCATTGGCCGCTGGGAGCCCCGGGCGCGGCATCGTGCGCCGGTCAGCGCACGGACGAGCGCGCCAAGGCGGCGTCCAACTCGCGGCGGAAGGCGGAATGCCTGGGGTAGCGCTCGTGGAACTGGGCCACGTAGGCGCGCGCCGCCGCCCTGCCCCCGCCGACGGCCGCCGCCATGGTCTCGGCGTGGGCCACGGCCAAGGCCGCGGCCCGGTCGTAGGCGCCGCGATGCTGGTTCCGCACAACGGCCTCGACCCGGCCCAAAACCTCCGCCCGGCACCATTCCCGGTAGGCCGCCAAGTCGGCGGGCGGCGCCTGCCTGTCAGTCGCGCCGACCGCCCGCATGAACTCATCGGCCACGTCCGCGCCGTGCCGCTCCGCCACCGCCCGCACCAGGCCGCCGGCCACCCGGCCGGGCTCGGCCTGCCCGAACAGCAGCGACAAGATCAGCGGGAAAGCCGCCCCCTTGTCGCTCCGCGACCAGCCCAAGGCCGCCTTGTCGCCCTTGACCGCGTCCCACAGCGCCTTGAACTCCCCGGCCAGGAAGAGCACCGCCATCGCGTCCGCCCCGCGCGGCGGCGCGCCCTTCAGCGCCGCGACCCCGCGGGCGACGGCCGCGGGCCCGCCCACCCGGCGCAACCGCAGATAGCGCGGCAGGTCCAAGCCCGCCGCGAAGCTGGCTTCGGCCGCGACCGCGGCCTGGTCTGAGCGGCCGGCCTCCTCGGCCGCCTGAAACATCAGGTCAGCGATGCGGGCGCGCTCAGAGCGGCGCGATTCAGGCACCGCTGCCAGCGCGGCCGCGGCCGCGCTGACGGCCGCCTCCAGGTCGCCCGAGCCCGACAACTCCTCGACCAGACGCGCGTGCAACACCGGATGGCTCCGGCCGTGGCGATCGGCCGCCTCGCGCAGGGCGGAGCGCCCCCGCAGGCTGGCCGCCTCGGCCAGCAGCCGGTCGAGAGGCGCCGGGCCGTAGCTGTGGCCGTAGCCGTACCGGCTGGCGGCCCCGGCCTGGTCGATCTCCGCCATGATCCGCCCGGCCAAGCCGGCGAGGAAGCGATCGGCCGCGTCCGATCCCAAGTCGGCCAGTTCGAGGGCGGCCCGCAACGGCGGCTGCCAATAGGACCGCCGCGCGATCTCAAACACCCGCTCCAACCGCTCCTCGCCTTCCAGCGCCCGCACGGCCGCCGCCATCCACGGGGCCAGGACCTCATCGCGGCCCAGGCCCAAGGCCCCCCGGTCGAGCAGGCTGAAAAAGTCGGCGCCGTCGTACTCGCACGGCACGTCCATGTCCGCGAGCAGGTCGATCACCGCCAACCCGCGCGCCCGGTCCCCCCGCTCAATGGCGTAAACGGCCTCCTCCAGCAGCGCGCCCACCTCGGGGCCCAGGCCGTCCTCGTCGACCAATTCGCCCTCGTCGTCCCAGTAGTCGCCGTACTGGTCGTGTTCGAAGTCGAATCCGTACTCGCCCGCCTCCACCCGCGCCAGCAGCGCCCGCGCCCGCTCCAGCAACGTCGGCAGGTCGGGGGGCCCCCCGGCCGGCGCGGCGCCGCCCGCCCGGGCGGTGGCGCCGCCCGCCTCAAGGCCGATGCCGCCCGCGACCACCGCCCGCCCCTCGGCGCCCAGCCGCCGGGCGATCACCCGCAGGGCGGCGCGCCGATCCGTCCCGCCAACCTCCGCCAAGTGCTGGTCCAGCGCGTCAACGAAATCCTTGACCTCCACGGCGATCCTCCTCGATGCCTCAAGCCCGCTCCGTCGGTTCCCCCTGAGCCCTGACACTCTACCCCTGCGCCGCCGACAGGCGCGTCAAGGGCCAACCGGCGCCCAGCCGTGTCGGCGAGCGACGGCCGAAGGCTGACCAGCGCAAACTCCCCTCCTGTGGCCTGGCCACAGGCGATCGGCGCGGCTGTCGGCCTGGGGCGGCGGTTTTTCGCCACCGCCCCAGACCTTGCCAAATTGCCAAATTGCCAAATCAGACCAGCGTCAAGGTCAGGACGGCGCGGTAGGTGTCGCTCGGGGTGCTGAACGGGATGCCCAACTGCAGCGGGCCGCCGCACAAGAACTGACCGGTCGATGCGCCGGCCGGCGCCGAACACAACACCTTCGCGGTCGACAAGCCATTGTCCTGCGCGGGGGTCACCGTCGGCCCAGGCGCCACCGCGGACGAGGCGCCCGAACCGACCAACCCCAACGATCCCGCGATCGCCGAGGCCTGCGGCGACCAACCCAAGTTCGCGGCCGCGATCTCGCCGCCCAACGGGCCGACGAAGTCGCTGGCCACACCACTGAGCGTCCAGCCGGCGTTGGTGCCCCGGGCGTCTATCACGTGAGCCGTGTTCAAGTGGCCGCCGACCAGCTGGTCCAAGCCATTCAAAGTCACCGTGCCCAGGTCGATGACCTGGTTGTTCGGCACCGTCAACGACAGCGGACCGGGAGCCACGCCCACCTCGATGGCTTCGTCTTCGCTGCCCGCGACCCCAAATGAAACCACCGGCAGCGCCGCGGCTTGGTATGGTCCAACCTTGGCCTGACAATTGGGGGCGGCCGGCTGCGGCACCACCGCGTATTGGTCCGCCACTGCGGCCGCGCTGAGGGCCTCCGCGTAGATTTGCATGCCTTGGATCTGGACATAGCGAGTCGCCGCGAACCACGACCGCGGCAGCGGCAGAGCGGCGCCGACCCGTCCGACTTCGGCGCCGTCGGCGTATAGCACGGTTTCGCCACCGCTGGAGGTGAACACCAACTGCACCCATTGGTCGCGCGGCGCCGTGTATCCAAACCCGCTGGCGGCGCCGTTGTTGACGAATCCGACCTGTCCGCCGGCGGCCAAGGCGAAGTCGATCGAGCTGGCCTGGGTGGCGAAGGAGCCATCAGCCATGAGCTTTTCACGAGCGCCCGTGCGCGAGTCAAACAATTGCACCCGGCCGGTGGTGGTGGATGGCGCCATCAGGTTGACCGCGAAGGTCCAGTCGGTGAACAGTTCACTGGCCCCCATGTGCCAACCGGCCGCTGAGCCGGCTCCGCCCAGCCGTTTGACCAGCCCCTGGACCGGGTCGGCGACTTCAGTGATGTTTGAGGACAGCGGCGTCATGCCGTTGAGTCCGCAGACTTCGGTCAAGGCGCGGCGGTTGGAGCCCCGGTGGGCGTCGAAAGTGCCCGGCGGGAAGGCTGTCTCGGCCGCGACCCAGCTGTGAATCGGCCGCCCGTCGGTCGTGGCGGTGGGATAGGTGATGCCGACGTAGCCCGGCGCGCTGCCGACGACCTGGAGCTTGGCTCGGAAGGTGGCGGGCGTCTGGCCCGGTTGGGGGGCCCGGTAGTTCCATGACCGCTCAGCCGTGACGGCCCGCGGATAATAGGCCACTTGCTCCAGGTATTGAGCCTGTGCCCAGCCCAAGTCGTCTCCCCAAATGTGCATGCCGATGCCCAGTTGCTTGGGGTCGTCCAGGTCCAGGCTCATGGCCGAACTCGCGGCGTTGAAGATGTCATCGGTCTTGGGATAGGAGGTGGACTGCGCACGCCCCGTGACCAGGTAGTACTGGCTGCCGTTGCCCATGATCTTGTCGTATTGGGCCAATTTGGCGGAGGTGTTCGACCCAGTCCAGAGTTGCACCACGACGTCGGGCCGGACCTTGGGGGTCTGGTCGCTCGCCACACCGTTTTCGAAGCCGTTGTAAACCACGGCCCGCTTGCCGAGCGTGTCGAGGTGACCGGCCAATTGGTTGATGAAATCAGCCTCCACGTCCGCCAGCGATTTCAGTTCGTCCTGGGAGGCGAAGAAGGCCTGCATGGCCGGGCAGTTGTTGAGCTGGGAGGGCACCTCGTCGCCGCCAATGTGGACCCACGGCGAATCGAACCAGGGCACGAATTCGTCCAGCATCTCTTTGGAGATCCGCATGGCTTTGGGGTTCATGAAGTTGAACGTGAAATCGGGATTCAAATGCGAGTGGGTGTAGGCCGGCCCGCAAGTGTTGGTGGCATCCGCCCCGGTGTCGCGCTCGCCGAAGCCAGGCTCAACCTCCAGCGGGCCATCAGCCATGCCGACATGAAAATAGGAGGCCTTGTGGGAGACATGCGCGGGATACTCAAACGCCGGCATGACCGTCACATTGTACTGGCGGCCTAGTTCGACAAGGCCGCGAATGGTGGCTTCGTCATAGGAGAAGCCCGGTTCCGCCAGCCCCGGGTAGCGGGGCGAGTTGAGCCGGAAGTACTCGGCGTCATCGAAGTGGAAGATCAGGACGTTCTGCTTCAGCCAGCCCATCTGGCGGATGACGTCCTCGACGACCCGCGGTTCCCAGTATTCGCGCGACACGTCCATGGTGTAGGTGCGCATTCCCAATGACGGGGTGTCAACACCGGCGCCGTTCGGCAAGGTGACGTGGTCGTCGCCCGCCGCCAGCGCCTGCAAGACCGTCCGTCCGCCGTTGAACAGGCCCGATGCCGTGTTGGCGCCGACCCGCACAACGCCGGCGCCGATTTCGAGCCGGTAGGCGTCGGCCATGGTCAGGCCGCTGGCTTGAAGGCTGAAGGCGATGTCGCCGGCCTGGGGGGCCCCAACCCCCACCGCCAAGTTCAGACCGGTCACCTCGGCCAGGTCGCGAGCGAACACTTGGGCCGTCTCAAGAGCCGTCTGCGCTGAGTTCCAGGGATTCTCGGCGAAATCGGTGGCCGTCGAGAAGGCGCTGGAGTGATCGACCACCACGCGCGAGGCGGCCGTCAAGGCGACGGAGCCGGGGGCGTCAACCCAGCCTTCGAAACCCGGCACACTGACTTCGCCGATAGACACCGGAGCGGCCCCCGCCGCCGCGGGCATTCCAACTGCGGCAGCCACCGACAGCGCGCCCACGGCCAGGCCGGCCGTCAGCCGGCGCCGATGGGCAGACGTTATTTTGGTCATGGGAAAAGCTCTCCTTCGAATGCGGCAATCCGCCCTCGCAGTCGGCAATGCACGGGGCCGCAGAACTGTCCGGCCACTTCGTCAATCTGCCTCTGCGATGAGGCGCTGACTATGTACTTAGGTGCCGGAATTGGGGGTTTCACCCACCAGCGATCACACTAGCCCGTCGCCCCGCCCATGTCTACGCGCGTGTTGCGCAACACACTCCGTCAATGGGCTCTGTCACTGTTCCGGGCCGCCCCCGGCGGTGTCGAAAACCGACTGCCCCGGCGCGTGCCTTTCCGGGGTTGGCCACTCTCTTTCCCTTTGAGCGGCCGGGCCGGGCGCCCCGAGGGGGATCGGTGATCAGGACGGTCGGCGCGGCCGCCGAAACCCCCAGTCGTGAGGAGCGCAAAATGGTGGCCACGGCCGAGTTGTCGAGACCGACCGCGCCGGAGCCTTGCGCCCCGGGCCGGTTGGGGCGGCCCGGGGATCCGGCCCGGTGGTTGAGGCTGGCCTGCGCCTGCCAGCAGGCTGGCCTGCCCGAGCAGCAGGTGCGTCACGCGCAGCGCGTCCTCGACCTGGTCCCGGCGGTACCTCCGCAGCCGCCGAGGACCGGGCCGGGCGGGCACCTGGAACTGCGTCTGCGGGCCTCGGCCCTGGTGATCGGCGGCCTCGCGGCTGGGGGAAAGCGCGGCGCGGCCGCCGCCGCCCTGAAGGCCCGGCTGGCCGAGTTGGCGGCGGCCGGGCAAGGCGAGCGGGCCGAGGTCGAGGCCTTCGCCGGGCTGGCCCTCTACGGCATCGGCGGCGGCGACACCGCCCACCGCCTGCGGGCCGCCCTCGCCTGGGCGGCCGAGTACCCCGACCTGGGCGAACTCGAAGCCGAGGCCGCCCTCGCCCTGGC
>JAIROU010000181.1 GCA_031257375.1 Bifidobacteriaceae bacterium | reverse complement strand
ATCTGCCCCGCCCGGGGCCTGGTTCCCGGGGCAGATCGGCATCAAAGCCGCAATTGGGCACTGAGCGGGGGTCGGCGGGGCGCGAATTGCGGGTTTGACACCGATCTGCCCCGCCCGGGGCCTGGTTCCCGGGGCAGATCGGCATCAAAGCCGCAATTGGGCACTGAGCGAAGGAATCGGCCGGCGTTGGGGGCGGGTCGGAACCGACTTGGGCGGGTTCGGGTCCGGGGGCGCGCAGTTTTCGCCACATCGGGGCGGCCCCAAGCCGACCAACCTATCTGCCTGAGGGAGTGTCCCCCGGTTTGAGACGAAAGGACCGTCCCCGGGTTTACCAGGGAGTGTCCCCCGGTTTGAGACGAAAGGACCGTCCCCGGGTTTACGAGGGAGTGTCCCCGAGTTTGAGACGAAAGGACCGTCCCCGGGTTTACCAGGGAGTGTCCCCGAGTTTGAGACGAAAGGACCGTCCCCGGGTTTACCAGGTGCGGGCGAAGGCGGCGCGGGCGGCCAGGGGCAGGGTGAAGGCGGCGGCGGCGGCGAAGGGCCATAGGGCTAGCAGGCCCATGGAGGTCAGGGTCAGGGGGGCGGCGGCGGCCGCTTGGCCCGCTTCGATCACGGCCGGCGCGGTCAGGCCGGCGCCCAGGGCGGCGCCGGTCAGCCAGCAGGCGGTCGCGCCGAGGGCCGAGCCGGCCAACCAGAGGGCCGCTCGGCGGATGGGGCCGGGACGGCCCGAGCGCCAGGCCAGTAGCACGCCGACCGCCAGACCCGGGACAGCGGTCAGGAGCGCAAACCACACGTCTTGGGCGGCGCTGAAACCGGTGTCCGTTTCGGCGTACCAGAACAGGCCCGTCCAGCGGGCGGGCGGGCGGGGCGCGATCATCAGCCAAACCCAGCCGAGCAGGACGCCCGCCAAGACCTGCGCGCCGAGCGCCCAGACGGCATCGTGCGACAGACGGCGACCCCGCTCCGGCGCCCGGGCGGGAAGCTGGGCCGGGGCGCACGTCGGCGGGGCGGGCCACCCCTCCTCACCGCCACCGATGCCGCCACCGGCCACGTCCCCGCCACCGGTGACGCCGCCGCCGAGGCCGCCACCGGCCACGTCCCCGCCGCCGGTCAGTCCACGCACTGCGGTCCCAGGATGGCTTTGAGGTCGGCGTAGAGGGCGTCCGAGCGGGCCACCCTGAGGCCGTGGTTGAGGCGGACCACGGTGACCGCGCCGGTCGGCTTGGCCAGGCGGAGGTAGACCTCGGCCGGGCCGGGGTGGCTGACCAGGACCTCGTGGAGCTTGGAGATGATCGCCTCGGTGGCGCGGTTCTCCGGCAGCCTGATCTCGAGCGGCGCGGCCGAGGCGTCGCCGGCGGTCAGCTTCAGGACCTCCAACTCGGCCGCGAAGACCGACAACTCCTCGCCCCGCCGCGACAGCCGACCGGCCACCGCCACCAGCATGTCCTCGGCCAGTTTGTCGGCGTAGCGCGAATAGGTCTTGGAGAAGAACTTGACGTCGATCGACCCCTGCAGGTCCTCCAAGGTGGCCTGCGCCCACAGCGCCCCGGCCTTGGTGGTCTTGCGCTGCAAGGCGCTCAGCAGCCCGGCCAGGCGGACCGGCTCGCCCTCCGGGTGGCGGTCCGGGTCGGCCAGGTCGGCCGTGGCGTGGGTGGCGACGGCCGTCAGGGCGTCCTCGAGGCCGGACAGCGGGTGGTCGGAGACGTACAGGCCGAGCATCTCGCGTTCGAAGGCCAGTTTGACCGATTTCGGCCATTCGGCCAGGTCCGGCACGTCGACCATGACCGGGCCGACCTCCTCAGGGGCGGCCCCGAACAAGTCGAACTGTCCCACCGCCTCGTTCCGCTTGACCGCCTGGACGCTGGCCAGGGCCTCCTCGTAGACCGCCAGCAGGGCCCGCCGCGCCACGCCGAAGGAGTCGAAGGCGCCGGCTTTGATCAGCGACTCGATCACGCGCTTGTTGCAGACCGAGATCGGGACTTTGGCCAGGAAGTCCCCGAACGACTGGTAGGCGCCCTTCTCCCGGCGGGCCTGGACAATCCCGTCCACGACGCCCTCCCCGACATTGCGCACGGCCGTCAAGCCGAAGCGAATGTCGCGCCCGACCGGCGTGAAGGCGGCGGCCGAGGTGTTGACGTCGGCGGGCAGCACCTTGATCCCCATGCGCCGACATTCGGCCAGGTAGATCGGCATTTTCTCGGGCTTGTCGCCGACCGACGTGAGCAGGGCGGCCATGAACTCGGTCGGGTAGTGGCACTTCAGGTAGGCCGTCCAGTAGGAGACCAGGGCGTAGGCCGCCGAATGGGACTTGTTGAAGGCGTAGTCCGCGAACGGCACCAAGATGTCCCAGAGGGTCTGGATGGCCCCGTCGGAGTAGCCGCGCTGGCGCATCCCCTGGCTGAACGGCTCGTACTCGCGGGCCAGGGCGGCCGCGTCCTTCTTGCCCATCACCCGGCGCAGCGAGTCGGCCCGGCCGAGCGTGTAACCGGCCAGCCTCTGGGCGATGGCCATGACCTGTTCCTGGTAGACGATCAGCCCGTAGGTGCCGCCGAGCAGGTCTTTGAGGGGTTCTTCGAGCTCGCGGTGGATCGGGGTGATCTTCTGGCGGCCGTGTTTGCGGTCGGCGTAGTTGGTGTGGGAGTCGGCGCCCATCGGGCCGGGCCGGTAGAGCGCCTGGACGGCCGAGATGTCCTCGAAATTGTCCGGCCTGAGGCGCCGCAGCAGCGCTTGCATGCCGGCGCCGTCCAATTGGAAGACCCCCAGGGTGTCGCCGGACGAGAGCAGCTCGTAGGTCGGCTGGTCGTCCAGGCCGAGGTCTTCGAGGACCACCGGCGGCTTGCCGTTGATGACGATGTTGGCCAGGGTGTCGTCCAAGATGGTCAGGTTGCGCAAGCCCAGGAAATCCATCTTGACCAGGCCCAGGTCTTCGCAGGCCGGGTAGGAGAACTGGGTCAGGATGGAGCCGTCCTTCTCAGAGCGCATGATCGGGATGACGTCGGTCAGCGGTTCCGAGGACATGATCACCCCGGCCGCGTGGACGCCCCACTGGCGGGTCAGGCCCTCCAGCCCGCGGGCGGTCTCAAGCACCTTGGAGGCGTCCGGCTCGGCCGCCACCAAGGCCCTGAACTCCTCGCCCTCGCGGTAGCGCGGGTTCTCCGGGTCGAAGACGGCCGCCAGCGGCATCTCCTTGCCCATCACGGCCGGGGGCATGGCCTTGGTCAGCCGCTCGCCCAGGGAGTACGGGTAGCCGAGCACGCGGGCCGAGTCCTTCAGGGCGGCTTTCGCCTTGATGGTCGAATAGGTGACGATCTGGGCCACCCGGTCGGCCCCGTACTTGCCGGTGACGTATTTGATGACCTCGCCCCGCCGGCGGTCGTCGAAGTCGATGTCGAAGTCCGGCAGCGAGGCCCGCTCCGGGTTCAAGA
Organism: Bifidobacteriaceae bacterium; assembly: GCA_031257375.1. Classification (GTDB taxonomy): domain Bacteria; phylum Actinomycetota; class Actinomycetes; order Actinomycetales; family WQXJ01; genus JAIRTF01. Next base: position 3,231 of record JAIROU010000181.1, on the reverse strand, counting down.
AGCGCTCGAACATCAACCCGTTGCGGATCGGGTCGAGGTCGGTGATCCCCATGGCGTAGGCGGCGATCGACCCGGCCCCGGAGCCGCGGCCCGGCCCCACCCGGATGCCCTGCGACTTGGCCCAGTTGACGAAGTCGGCCACGCACAGGTAGTACCCGGCGTAGCCCTTGCTGGCGATGATGTCCTCCTCGTAGACGGCCCGCTCGGCCGCCTCGGCCGGGACCTGGCCGCCGAAGCGCTTCTCCAGGCCGGCCTGGACCTCTTTGATGAACCAGGAGACCTCGTCCTCGCCCGCCGGCACCGGGAACCTGGGCATGTAGCGCCCCGGCTCGGAGTGGAAGGCTACGTCGCAGCGATCGGCGATAACCAAGGTGTTGTCGCAGGCCTCGGGCAGTTCGCGCCAGATCTGGCGCATCTCCTGGGAGGACTTGAGGTAATAGCCGTCGCCGTCGAATTTGAACCGGGTCGGGTCGTCCATCGTCTTGCCGGTCTGGACGCAGAGCAGGGCCGAGTGCGCGGCCGCGTCCTTAGGCGCGGTGTAATGCAGGTCGTTGGTCGCCACCAGCGGCGCGCCGATCGCCTCGGCCAGCCGCAGCAGATCCTTGACCACCCGCCGCTCGATCGCCAGCCCGTGATCCATCAACTCGACGAAGTAGTTGTCCCGCCCGAAGATGTCCTGGTACTCCCCGGCCGCCCTGAGGGCCTCGTCCCACTGGCCCAGCCTGAGCCGGGTCTGGACCTCCCCGGAGGGGCAGCCGGTCGTGGCGATCAGGCCTTTGCCGTAGCGCTGGAGCAGTTCCCGGTCCAGCCGGGGTTTGAGGAACTGGCCCTCGAGCGAGGCCAGCGAGGCCATCCGGAACAAGTTGTGCATGCCCGGGGTGGTCTCGGCCAAGAGCGTCAGGTGGGTGTAGGCGCCGCCGGCCGAGACGTCATCGTCCCTCTGCTCGGCCGTCCCCCAAAGCACCCGGCGGCGGTCCTGGCGGGCCAGTCCGGGCGTCAAGTAGGCCTCCAGGCCGATGATCGGTTTGACGCCCGCCGCCCGCGCCTGCTTCCAGAAGGCGTGCGCCCCGAACATGTAGCCGTGATCGGTCACGGCCAGCTCCGTCTGCCCTAGTTCTTGACACCGTTTTAGCAGGTCAGCGATCCGAGCCGCGCCGTCAAGCATGGAGTATTCGGTGTGGACGTGGAGGTGGGCGAAGCGGTCGGACGACGGCGAGGACATGGGCCAAGAGTCTAGTTCGCGGACTCGCGCCAAGGCCTCACGACGCGCGCAGCAACCCCAGAGCGGCCTCCAAATCGCTCGGGCGGGGCGACTCGCAGCGCACCGGCAGCCCGGTCGCCGGGTGGTCGAACTCGAGCTTGGCGGCGTGCAGCCACTGGCGCTCCAGCCCCAGCCGGGCGGCCAGTTTCGGGTCGCCGCCGTAGAACGGGTCGCCCACCAGCGGGTGCCCGACGGCCGCCAGGTGGACCCGGATTTGGTGGGTCCGCCCGGTCTCGAGGCCAACTTCGAGCAGGGCCGCCCCGGCGAAGGCCTCGATCAGCTCGTAGTGGGTGACGGACGGCTTGCCGCCCGCCACGACCGCGAACTTGAAGGCCCCGGGCAGCCGGCCGATCGGCCCGTCGATCGTCCCGGCCAGCGGGTCGGGCAGGCCTTGGACCAGGGCGTGATAGGTCTTGGCCACTTCCCGGCTCCGGAACATTTGTTTTAGTTTAGAGTAGGCACGTTCAGATTTCGCTACCATCATCAGTCCGGAGGTGCCGACGTCCAAACGTTGCACGATGCCGCGCCGCTCGTTCGGGCCGCCCGTCGCCAAGGTCACGCCCGCGGCCAGCAACGACCCCAGCACGGTCGGCCCGGCCCAACCGGGGCCGGCGTGGGCCGCCACCCCGACCGGCTTGTCGATCACGATCAAGTCCGCGTCCTGGTGGACGATCGGCAGTTGGACCACCGGCTCTGGTTCGTCCGGCGGCTCCGGCAGATCGACCGCCAGGCTTTGACCTTCTTCCAGGCGGGCCGACTTGGCCGCCCGGCGCCCGTCGATGGTGATCCGTCCCGCCTGGGCCAATTCGGCCGCGCGCGTCCTGGACAGCCCGAACAGGCGGGCGGCGGCGACATCGGCCCGCTCCCCGGCCAGGCCGGGCGGGGCAGGCTGGCTCAGGATCATCGCTTGGTCCCGTCCAGCGAGACGCCGCGCAGCACGGTCAGGATCATCACCAGGGCGGCCAGGACAATGGCGATGTCGGCCACGTTGCCGACGAACAGCCCGGCGTAGTCGATGAAATCGACCACGTGGCCGGCGCCCGGCCCCGGCGGGCGGAACAGCCGGTCCGCCAGGTTGCCGACGGCGCCGCCCAGCAGCAGGCCCAGCACCACCGCCCAGACCCGCGAGCGGACCCGCCGGGCGATGACGATCACGGCCACCGCCACGCCCGCCGCCAGGGCCGTGAAGGCGATGGTGAAGGACTCGCCCAAGGAGAAGGCGGCGCCCGGATTGCGCACCAGGTGGAGTTGCAGGAAGGAGCCGAGCAGGCAGATGGCGCGTCCCCCGCCCAATGCCCCCACAGCCCAGGCCTTGGTCAACTGGTCGATCGCCAAGACCGCCGCCGCGACGCCGACCAGCCAGATCAGTTGGCGGCGGCGGGCGGGATCGGGTTCCGGGGCTGTCTCCGGGGCCTCCCCGGCGGCGACGGCATCGGCGGCGGCCTGCGAGGCGGCATCGGCGTCTTCGGCGGCGGTCCGAGAGGCGGCCTCGGCGGCGTCTTCGCCTTCCGCGGCGGCCTGCGAGGCGGCATCGGCGTCTTCGGCGGCGGTCCGCGAGGCGGCCTCCGCGGCGTGCTCGTGCTCCGGCTCGGGCACGTCCGCCTCAGCTTTGGTCGCGGGCTGACTCACCCCGACAGCTTAGAGCCTGTTGCTCGTCGGCCTGGTCACCGGTCGAGGGCGTCGGAGCCGCCGGGCGAGGAGGCGCCGTCGATGTCGGTCAGGAGGTTCTTCAAGTAGGTGCGCAGCCGGGTCCGGTAGTCGCGCTCGAAGATCCTCAGAGACTCGATCTCCTTCTCCAACTCGGTCCGCTCTTGCTCGAGCCGGGCCTTGGTCCTGGAGGCGGTGTCCTCGGCCTCGCGGACGATCGAGGCGGCCTGGGCCTTGGCCTCCGCGATCATCTGATCGCTTTCCTCCTGGCCGGCCTTGACGTACTGCTCGTGCAGCTTGTTGGCCAGGGCCAGCATCCCGGT
>JAIROU010000077.1 GCA_031257375.1 Bifidobacteriaceae bacterium | reverse complement strand
ATCCTGCGCGGCCGCACCGGCCAGTCGCTCATGCCCGCCACCGCCAATCCCCTGGCCCTGCGCCTCCACAGCGACATCGCCGCCGCCGTCGCCGCCGGCGACGCCGACGCCGCCGAGGCCGCCTCCCGCGCCCTCATCGCCGAAGCCGACCAAGCCGTCCAAACCGTCCAAACCGTCCAAACCGTCCAAGCCGTCCAAACCGTCCAAGCCGTCCAAACCGTCCAACCCCCCGCCCCGCCCCCATAACCCCCCCTCTCGCCACGGTTCTGCGCATATTGGATGGGGTGTCAGACCCTGCTTCTATGGTTGTGGCTGGACGACGAGTCGCAACCGGATGACTCGCGGTGATCTGAGAGGATAGTGATATGCCCTGCAGCGATGCGACCGTGTTGGAGATTTGCGCTGGGGCCGGCGGCCAATCGTCCGGCCTGGAAATGGCGGGCTTCAAACATGCGTGCGTGGTGGAGATCGATCCGGACGCCGCGGCGACGTTGCGCTTGAACCGGCCTTCTTGGGAAGTGGCGGAGACAGACGTCTTGGGGTTCGATGCGTCGGATTACCGGGGAGCGGCCCTGTTGGCGGGCGGGGTGCCCTGCCCGCCGTTCAGCGTCGCGGGGAAGCAACTCGGCCCTGAGGACGAGCGAGACTTGTTTCCGAGGGCATTGGAGTTGGTTCGCCAGGCAGAACCGGAGGCTGTGATGTTGGAAAACGTCAAGGGATTGGCTTCGCCCCGTTTCGACACCTACCGGGCGTCGATCCTGCGGGCGTTGCATTCAATGGGGTATGAGACAGATTGGAAGCTGCTGCACGCAAGCTGGTACGGGGTGCCGCAGCTAAGGCCTCGGTTCATCCTGGTGGCGATGAGGCCCCGGTTCTTCGCGCGTTTCGAGTGGCCTGAGCCGGTCGGCAGGCCACCGACTGTCGGTCAGACTCTTTACCCCTTGATGGCGGCCGGGGGCTGGGGCGGCGCCTGGCGTTGGGCGGCTGAGGCGGACGGCATCGCGCCGACGGTGGTCGGGGGTTCAAAGAAGCACGGCGGCGCGGACCTTGGGCCGACCCGTTCCCGCAGGGCTTGGGCCCAGTTGGGCGTGGATGGACGCGGTGTCGCGGATCATCCCCCGCACAGGGACGCGCCGCTGGGCCATGTGCCGAAGCTGACCAACCCGATGGTCGCGTTGATCCAGGGTTTTAGTTCCGAATGGCGGTTCGCCGGCCGGAAGACCTCGGTGTATCGGCAGATCGGCAACGCCTTTCCGCCGCCGGTAGCGTTCCACGTCGGAAACTCTATTCAAGCGGCCTTAGCGGGCACTGGCAGACGTCGCCCCGTCGACCCCCTGTTCGAACTCGAAGCCCTTGCGGGCGCCCACGCTGAGGTGCCGGGGTGACCGCCGCATACTTCACGGCTGCGCGCCGCGAGTTCCACCAGTCGCTGTTCGCGAACAAAACCCTGACGGTCAGCGTCGCCGGGGTTGCGTCCATAGCGGACAAGGACAACGAGACATCGAGGAAGATCTCCCAGTCGATCCTGGTGCAACTTGGAATGCCAGAACCGCAGATGAAACCGCCGCCACAGACTGCGGGTGCGGCTTTCGAGATGGCGGTCGCGCGCTTCGTCAAGGCCGCGTTCGGCAGATGCGGCCATCTCAGGCCGGGCGACTGGGACACGCAGTGCCTCGGCTCGGCCAGGCGGGTCGCCATACTCTCGCAGTTCGAGCCGTACTCGCACCTCGCCGCGCTAGACCAGGCGATCAGGGCGAACCCTGAATTGCTGACAGTCCTCGGCAACGCCTACTCGATTTCGCCAGACGTGATAGTCACTCGGCGGCCAGAGCCGGACGAGGCGATCAACCAGTACGAGCGCTTAGTTGACCAAGCGGCGGCCACCAGGACAATAATCCGCGCCGCGAACCAGCCTCTGCCCATCCTGCACGCGGTCATCTCCTGCAAGCTGACGCTGCGATCAGACCGAGCACAGAACGCGCGCTCAGAAGCGCTCAACCTAGTGCGGAACCGTAAAGGTCGGCTGCCGCACATTGCCGTGGTCACAGCCGAGCCGCTGCCCTCCCGACTGGCCTCGCTGGCGTTGGGAACCGGCGACATCGACTGCGTCTACCACGCCGCGCTTGACGAACTCAAGGTCGCCGTCGAAACCGTTGGAAACGACGACACGAGGGAGTCGCTTGACCAAATGGTTGAGGGGCAGCGGCTACGCGATATCGCAGACCTTCCTTTGGATATGACCGTATAGCTCACGCAAGCGGGCCCGATTGGCATGCTTCACCCGCCCGGCTCAACTGGTCTGGGTTGTCGGCGGCTTGCCGCGAAAGTCTCACAGACTCCCCGCCCGGCCGGGGCTTTTCGCCCTCGCCGGACTTGGGCACAGAAGCAGGCTAGAGATGATCGGCCGGGGGCTCGGCGGGGCGGTCCGGGCGGCTGGCCGAGGCCAGAACCGCCCGGATGCGCTCGAGGCGGGGGCCGACTTGGCGCTCGTAGCCGCGGTCGCTGGGTCGGTAGTAGACGGCATCGGACAACCCTGGCGGCGCGTAGGCCTGGGGCGCCACGGCGCCGGGGGCGTCGTGCGCGTACTGGTAGTCCTGGCCGTGACCAAGTCCGGCGGCGCCCGGATAGTGGGCGTCGCGCAGATGCGGCGGCACCGGCCCGGCGCGGCCGGCCCGGACGTCCGCCAAAGCGGCCTCGATCCCCTTGTAGACGGCGTTCGACTTGGGCGCGGTGGCCAGGTGGACCACCGCCTCGGCCAGCGGGATGCGGCCTTCCGGCAGGCCGATCATCTGGACCGCCTGGGCCGCCGCGACGGCGGTTTGGAGGGCCGACGGGTCGGCCATGCCGACGTCCTCGGCCGCCAGGATGATCAGGCGCCGGGCGATGAAGCGCGGGTCCTCCCCGGCCTGGATCATGCGGGCCAGGTAGTGCAGGCCGGCGTCCACGTCGCTGCCCCGGATCGATTTGATGAAAGCGCTGGTGACGTCGTAATGCTGATCCCCGTCGCGGTCGTACTGGACCACCGCCACATCGATCGCCCGCTCGATCTCGGCCAGGTCGATGACCGCCTGGTCTCGCCCCAGGGCCGCCGTCGCGGCCGCCGCCTCCAGGATCGTCAAGGCCCGCCGGGCGTCGCCGCCGGCCAGCCGGACCAGGGCCGCCCGAGCCGGTTCGGTCAGCGAGACGGTCCCGGCCAGTCCGCGTTGGTCGGCCACGGCGCGGTCGACCAACTGCCGGATCCCGTCGTCCCCCAACGGCTCCAGGGTCAGCAGCAGCGAGCGGGACAGCAGCGGCGAGATGATCGAGAACGACGGATTCTCAGTGGTCGCCGCGACCAGCGTGACCAGGCGGTTCTCGACCGCTGGCAACAAGGCGTCCTGTTGGGCCTTGGAGAAGCGGTGGACCTCGTCGATGAACAAGACCGTCTCGGCGCCGGTGGCGAGCGCCTGGCGGGCCTGCTCCAGAACCGCCCGGATGTCTTTGACCCCGGCCGCCACGGCGCTCAGCTCGGTGAACAGGCGGCCGGAGCCGCGCGCCACCAGGTAGGCCAGCGTGGTCTTGCCCGAGCCGGCCGGACCCCACAAGATGACCGAGGTCGGCGCCGCCCGGCCGCCGCCGTCGCCGGACTCAGGTTCGATCAGCCGCCGCAGCGGCGATCCGGGCGCCAACAGCTGGGTCTGGCCGGTGAACTCGCCCAGATCGCGCGGGCGCATGCGGACGGCCAGGGGCGCCCGCGGGTCGGGCTCGCCGCCGGCCGGCCCGCCGGGCGCCGAATCGAACAGGTCCACCCGACCAGGGTATGACCTGGAGCGCCCTGGGCCAGTTCTCAGCTTTCAGGAATCCGAGCCGCCGTGCCGCCGCGACGCCGCGACGCCGCGGCGGATTTAGGGTAGGCTCACCATATGACCGTTGATGTCCGCCCCCCAGACCTGGGCCTTGGCGTCGGCCTTGGCGACGCGCCGGTCGGCAGCCAGCGTTGGGTGACGGGTTTGCCCGCCGAGCCGCGGCTGAGGCGCAACCTCGAAGACCTCGGTTTTGTGGCCGGGGCCGAGGTGACCGTGGTGCGGCGGCTGCGCGGCGACGTGATCGTCCGCGTGGGCGATTCGCGGATCGCCATCGGCCAAAGCTGCGCCCAATCCATAATCACCGGCGGCTGCCACCCCGAGAGGCCAACTAATGCCGAATGACCTGACGACAGCCCCTGCGACAACCCCGCTCAGCGATGTGCCGGTGGGCTCAACCGTGGTCGTGGCGGCCCTCAGCCGGTCGAGCGCCGCCCTGCGGCGACTCGGCGAGATGGGGCTCACGCCCGGTTGCGAATTGAGGGTGGTGCGTGTGGCGCCGCTGGGCGACCCGGTCGAGGTGTCGCTGCGCGGCTACCGCCTGTCCCTCAGGAAGCAGGACGCGGCTGACGTCGAGACCGTGGCGCCCGGCGACTGGCCGCCCGCCTGAGGCTCTGAGCCGGCCGGCCCGCCGTCGGCGCCGCCCCGGCCAGCCAGCGTAGACACCGACCGACAACCTCATCAGCGTTAGAAGTAAGGACCACCATGGGCATCGTGATAGCTCTGGCCGGCAATCCCAACGCCGGCAAGACAACCCTGTTCAACCGGCTGACCGGCCTGCACCAGAGGGTCGGCAACTGGCCGCGTGTGACTGTGGAGCGCAAGGAGGGGCGCCTGGCCAAGCACAAGGACGTGCGCGTCATCGACTTGCCGGGGATCTACTCGCTGGCGGCCTCGTCCCTTGAAGAGGTCATCGCGCAGGACTTCTTGACCGGGCAGTCCCCAGAGGTGGTCGTGGACGTGGTCGACGCGACCAATCTGGAGCGCAACCTGTTCCTGACCACCAACCTGTTGGACCTCGGCCTGCCCATGGTGGTGGCGTTGAACATGATGGACCAGGTCACGGCGGCCGGGTCGAGCATCGACGCCGCCGCCCTGGCCGAGCGGCTGGGCTGCCCGGTGGTGCCGATCAGCGCGCGAACCGGGGCAGGCGTCAAAGAACTGGTCGAGGCCGCCTTGGCGGCGGCCGAGGCGGCCAGTCCGCCCGACCCGGCCGGGCGCAGCCGCTACCCCGAGCCGGTCGAGAACCTGCTGGCCCAGATCGAGACCACCTTGCCGGAGTCGGTGCCGGCGCCGGCGCGGCGCTTCGCGGCCATCAAGGCGGCCGAGCGGGACGCCGGCTACACCCCCTCCGACGAGTCCGTCAGGGCGCAATTCGAGGACATCATCGCCGGTCTGGAGGCCGAACTCGGCACCACCGTCGAATCGGCCATCATCCAGGAGCGCTACCGCCAGCTCGGCCCGCTGGCCGCCTCCGTCCTGAAGCGGCCGGCCAAGCCCCGCGTCAACTGGTCCGACCGGATCGACGCGGTGGTGACGAACCGCTGGGCCGCCCTGCCGATCTTCGCGGCCGTCATCTTCGCCGTCTACTACATCGCCGTCACCACGGTCGGGACGCTGCTGACCGACTGGGCCAACGACCAACTCCTCGGCGAGGACGGCTGGACGCTGTTCGGCCTTGAGGTCCCCGGGGTCGCGGCGGTGGTGGGGGGCTGGCTGGAGGCGGCTTCGGTGGCGCCGTGGCTGTCAGGCCTGATCCTCGACGGGATAGTCGGCGGGGTCGGCGCCGTGCTCGGCTTCGTGCCTCAGATGATGGTCTTGTTCATACTGCTGGCGGTGTTGGAGGAATGCGGCTACATCGCCCGCGTGGCCTTCATCCTGGACCGGCTGTTCAGGCGCTTCGGGCTGTCCGGCAAGTCGTTCATCCCGATGCTGATCTCGACCGGCTGCGGGATCCCGGGGATCATGTCGTCCCGCACCATCGACACGCCCAGCGACCGCCGGATGACGGTCATGACCACCACCTTCATGCCTTGCGGCGCCAAGCTCCCGATCATCGCCCTGATCTCGGGGGCGGTCTTCGGCGGCGCCGCCTGGGTGGCGCCCTCGACCTACTTCTTGGGCATCGGCGCGATCATCGTCTCGGGCCTGATCTTGAAGAAGACCAAGCCGTTCCTCGGCCGCCCGTCGCCGTTCGTGATGGAACTGCCGCCCTACCACCTGCCCCGGCCGGGACAGGTGCTGCGGGTCATGTGGGAGCGGTCTTGGTCCTTCATCAAGCGGGCCGGCACAATCATCCTGCTGAGCGCCATCGTGATCTGGTTCTTGTCGTCCTTCGGCGTGGTGGACGGCCGCCTACAGATGGTCGACGACCTGAACAACGGCCTGCTGGCCGGCCTCGGCGCCGGGATCGCCCCGATCTTCGCCCCGCTCGGCTTCGGCACCTGGGACGCCACCGTCGCCACCATCACCGGCCTGGTCGCCAAGGAGAACGTGGTGGCGACCATGGGCGTGCTGTACAACCTGGGCGAGGTCGGCGAGGACGATCCGACCCTGCTCGCCACCTTCGGGACCCATTTCACGGCTGTGTCGGGCCTGTCCTTCCTGGCTTTCAACCTGCTCTGCGCGCCCTGCTTCGCCGCCATCGGCGCCATCCACCGGGAGATGAACAACCCCCGTTGGACCTGGTTCGCCATCGGCTACCAAACCGTCTTCGCCTACTCGATCGCGCTGCTGGTCTACCAATTCGGCGCCCTCGGGACCGGCGGTGGCGGCATCGGCACGGTTTTCGCCGCGGCGGTGGCCGCGCTCTTGATCTTCTTGCTGGTGAGGCCGCAGCCGAAGGCGGTTGACGGAACGGCGCCAGCGGTTTTGGACAGTGCCCCGGCGGGGGTTGGGCGATGACGCCCGGCACTGTGGCGGTCGGCTTGGCGCTGCTCGCCCTGGTCGCCGGGATCGTGGCCAGAATCGTCGTCCGCCGCCTGAGGGGGGTTCGAAGCTGCGCCGCCGACTGCGCCTGCTGCGCCACCGAGACTAGCTGCCCGGCCGCCAAGCCCGGCAGCGTCAAGGCCGCCCTGGCCGGCCCGGTCCCCCTCGAGCTGAGCGATAGAAGCGGCGGCAGGCCGCCGGCCTGACCAATCGCGACTCCGCGGAGGCTGATCGGGCATGCAATAGTCTTGACACCGTGTTCCGCCGCCTGGCCGAGGGAATCATCCGCCGCCCGTTGCCGACCGTGGCGGCTTGGGCGCTGCTGGCGGCCGCCGGGGTCGGCCTGGCCGTCTTCGGGGTGACCGGCGAGGGCCTGTTCGACCGCGTGAACTCGGGCGCGCCGCTGGCCGCCGACAGCGATTCGGCCACCGCCGACGACCTGGTCGAAGCCGGCGCCGACTACTCGCAGTCGGTCACGATGGCGGTCAGCGGGATCGACCTGGCCGACCAGGCCGCCGTCGCCAAGGTCGGCGCCGCCCTCGCGGACGTCCGCGCCGACCTGGCCAAGATCCCCGGCGTGGCCACCAACGCCGACGACTACCCAATGGTCATCGACCCGCTCAACCCCTCGTTCTGCGCCGATCCCCAGATCGACCGGGCCAGCCCCGCGGCCGCCCAGTGCGCGCTCGCCAGTCCGGCGGTGCCGGGCCTGATCGCCAAGAACGGCGACGGCTTCTTGATGACGGTCGACATCGCCAAAGGTTTGGGCGAACAAGCCGAGGACGATGCCGCCGCCGCCGTTGCCGACCGCCTGCGGTTGGCCGCGCGGGAGTTGCCGGGCGAGGTCGATGGCGTCAGCGCCTCGGTCGGGGGGGAACACCTGATCCTGACCGAGATCGTGGACGACATGAAGCACGATCTCGAACTGGGCGAGTTCATCTCGCTGCCGGTGGCGCTGGTCGTGATGGTACTGGTGTTCGCCGGGTTCCTGGCCGCCGCCATGCCCGTGGTCGGCGCCTTGGCCTCGATTCTGACCTGCATGGGCGTGGTCTTCGGAGCGACTTTCGCGATGGACGTCCACACCTCGGTCATCAACGTCATCTCGCTGGTCGGCCTGGGCCTGTCGATTGATTACGGCCTGTTGGCGGTGTCGCGCTTCCGCGAGGAAGTCCGCCGGGCGTTGGCGGCCGAGCACGCCCCGCCCGCCAGCGACGCCGATGCCGCCGATGCCGCCACGCCCGCCGGCCCCGCCGGTGCCGTCACGCCCGCCGGTCCCGCCGCCCCCGCCGCCCCCGCCGAACCGGCCGCCGTCAAGGCGGCGGTGAACGCGGCCGTCATCGCGACCGTCACGACAGCCGGGCGGACCATCTTCTTCTCGGCCCTGACGATCGCGCTCTGCGTGGCCGGGCTGATGGCCTTCGAGCCCGAGATCTTCCGCAGCTTCGGCCTGTTCGGGCTGATCGTGGTGCTGTTGGCGCTGGCCACGGCCACCACCCTGGTGCCGGCCATGTTGACGCTGGCCGGACGGCGCCTGATGCGGCCGTCGCTGCTGAGCCGGTTGCCGGGCCTGTCCCGGGTCTACGCCAAGGCCTCCGACGTCTCACCGGACACCGGCGTCTTCTCCAAGCTGGCGACCGCCGTCCAGAAGCGCCCCTGGTGGGTGATGGGCGGCGTGCTGGTGGTGCTGGTGGTCCTGGCGTTGCCGGCCCGCAACTTGGAGTTGCGCAACTCGACGGTCGAGTTGCTGCCGCAGAGTTCGGCCCAGCGCGTCTTCCTCGAGGAGTTGGAGCGGGATTATCCCCTTTCCGGGGTCGACTCGATCCAGGTTGTCTCGACCGGCAGCTTGGAGGACACCAGCCGTTGGGCGTCCGAGAAGCTGGGCGACATCGCCGGGGCCGAATTGCAGACGGCCGATGGCCAGGTCGCGTTCCAGCAGGACGGCTATGTCGAGGTCGCGCTGCTCGCGACCGGCGACGACCCGGAAGGCCCGGCCGCCAGGGCGGCGGTCGAGGCCGTCCGGGACCTGGCGCCGGCCGATTTCGCGGTCCATGTGACCGGCCCGGCCGCCCGCCTGGTCGATTTCGAGGCCACCCTGGCCAAGGGCGCGCCCTGGGCGCTGGCGATAGTCGTGGCGGCGGCCTTCGTCTTGCTGTTCTTGTTCACCGGCTCGATTCTGATCCCGATCAAGGCCCTGATCACCAACGCCTTGTCGATGCTGGCCTGTCTGGGCGTGGTGACCTGGATCTTCCAGGGCGGCCACCTCGGCGGCCTGCTCGGCTTCAGCGCCGTGGGCGGGATCGAAAGCTACATCTTGGTGCTGCTGCTGATCTTCGGCTTCGGCCTGGCGATGGATTACGAGGTCTTCTTGATCTCCCGGATCAAAGAGTCCTGGGACGTCAACCACGACCCGCACCTGTCGGTCAGCCAGGGGCTGCAGCACTCCGGGCGCATCATCACATCGGCCGCCCTGATCATCGTCATGGTCTTCCTCGGCTTCGCCGCCGGGCGCCTGGTCATGATCAAGGAGATCGGCATCGGCCTGGCCCTGGCCGTGATCCTGGACGCCACCTTGGTCCGCATGCTGCTGGTCCCGGCCACCATGTCGGTCCTCGGCAAATGGAACTGGTGGGCGCCCGCCCCCCTGGCCCGCCTCCACGCCAAACTAGGCCTGGCCGCCTAAACCCCACCCCCCGCACCTGGCGCCAGGCGCCAGGTGCGCACGCGGCGCCAGGCGCCAGGTGCGCAGCGAGCGGCGGGTGCGGCCTGGCAGGCACGAAACCCGCGTCGGGCGGAAGGCGCCGCCCGGCCCAAGAAGCCTCAGGCCTCCCCCACCTTGGGCTTGAAATCGACCCCGGCCTCTTTGCGCTGGGCGGGGGTGATCGGCGCCGGGGCACCGGTCAGCGGGTCGAAGCCGCCGCCGGACTTGGGGAAGGCGATGACCTCGCGGATCGACTCTGCCCCGGCCAGCAGGGCGACGATCCGGTCCCAGCCGAGCGCGATCCCGCCGTGCGGCGGGGCGCCGTACTGGAAGGCCTCGAGCAGGAAGCCGAATTTCTCCCGCGCCTCGGCCGGAGAGATGCCCATCACGTCGAAGATGCGCTCCTGCACGTCGGCGCGGTGGATCCGGATCGAGCCGCCCCCGATCTCATTGCCGTTGCAGACAATGTCGTAGGCGTAGGCCAGGGCCGCGCCCGGATCGGACTCGAAGCGGTCGATCCACTCGGGCGTCGGGCTGGTGAAGGCGTGGTGCACGGCCGTCCACTGGCCCGAGCCGACGGCCACGTCATCGTCCTGGCCGACCGGCTTGAACAGGGGCGCGTCGACCACCCAGACGAACGACCACTCGCCCGGCCGGGCCAGGCCGAGCCGGGCGGCGATCTCGGCGCGGGCGGCCGCCAACAGCGCCCGCGACGGCCCAGGCGCCCCGGCGGCGAAGAAAACGCAGTCTCCGGGCTGGGCGCCGGCGGCGTCCGCCAAACCCGACCGCTCGGCATCGGACAAGTTCTTGGCCACCGGGCCGCCCAACTCGCCGCCCTGGCCGACCGTGACATAGGCCAACCCCCGCGCGCCGCGCTGCTTGGCCCACTCCTGCCAGGCGTCGAAAGTGCGCCGCGACTGGGCCGCGCCGCCGGGCATGACCAGCCCGCCGACGTAGGGCGCCTGGAAGACCCGGAACGGCGTCTGGGCGAAAAACGAGGCCAACTCGACCAGTTCCAGGCCGTAGCGCAAGTCCGGCTTGTCCGAGCCGAAGCGCCGCATCGACTCGGCGTAGGTCAGCCGCTCGATCGGCCCGATCTGATGGCCGATCAGCCGCCAGATCGCCCGCAGGACCTGCTCGGCCAGGGCGATCACGTCGTCCTGGGAGACGAACGACATCTCGACGTCCAACTGGGTGAACTCGGGCTGGCGGTCGGCCCGGAAATCCTCGTCCCGGTAGCAGCGGGCGATCTGGTAGTACCGCTCCATCCCCGCCACCATCAGCAACTGCTTGAACAACTGCGGCGATTGCGGCAGCGCGTACCAGCTCCCCGGCGCCAGGCGGGCCGGCACCAGGAAGTCCCGCGCGCCTTCCGGGGTCGAGCGGGTCAGCGTCGGCGTCTCGATCTCCACGAACCCCTCGGCCTGCAAGACCTCGCGCGTCACCCGGCCGACCTCCGAGCGCAGCCGCAGCGCCGCCGCCGGCCCGGCCCGGCGCAGGTCCAGGTAGCGGTACTTGAGCCGGATCTCCTCGCCCACTTCGACGTGGCTGTCGATCGGGAACGGCAGCGGCTTGGACGGGTTCAGCACCAGCACGTCCTCGGCCAGGACCTCGACCTGGCCGGTCGCCAACTCGGGGTTGTCGTTCCCCTCCGGCCGGCGCCGCACCAGGCCCTTGACTTGGAGGACGAACTCGGCCCGCAGTTGGTGGGCGGTGGCCTCGTCGTGGATGACCACCTGGGCCACCCCGGAGGCGTCCCTGAGGTCAATGAACGCGACCCCGCCGTGGTCCCGCCGCGACGCCACCCAGCCCGCCAGGGTGACCGTCTGCCCGATGCTCTCCGGCCGCAGTTGGCCGCAGCAATGAGTACGTAGCACGGCTAAGCATCCTATCCCGCCCGGCGCCGGGTCATCGCGGCCCTGACGTCTCGGCGCGCTTGGCCCTGCGGCGAGATCAACGATTCGCCGGGGTCAGGGGCAGAGTTGCGGCGAAAGCCGCGGGCGAGGGCTTGGGCGGGCGGCCGGCGGCGAGTGCTGGCCGCGCGGGCCGGGTGATCGTGGCGGCCGACCGGGCCAGCCGGGCGATTCCCACCTTCGCGCCATCGCCTCGCTCCGCACCCGCCGCCGTCCCCAGAACCGCACGCGGCGCCTGGCGCCGTGTGCGGTCGGGGCTCAGGGCGGGCCGAGCGGGCACCCACCGTCCAGGGCGGGGCGTCTAGCGGCTGGGGCCGAAGGACACCGCCAGGTCCTCCGGCGGCGGCGCCCAGGTGTCGGCCGAGGCGTCGGCCTGTTCGCCCGACCGGATGTCTTTCACCTGGTCGCCCCCGTCCGGCCGGGTGCCGGGGAACCAGACAAACGGGATGCCCCGCCGGTCGGCGTGTTTGAGTTGTTTGCCGAACTTGGCGGCGGTCGGCGCGACGTCCGCCGGGATGCCGCGCGACCGCAGTTTGGCTGCCACATTGTCCGATGCCGTCCGGTCGGCCTCGTCCACCACGGCCACCAGGACCGCCGCCGGCGACAGCCGGGAGGGCACTAGCAGGCCGTCCGCCAGGATGCGGCTGACCAGTCTGGAGACGCCGATCGACAGCCCGACGCCGGGGTAGGTTTGATTGCCGGCCCTGGCCAACGAGTCGTAACGGCCGCCCGAGCAGACCGAGCCGAGCGATTCGTGCCCCAACCAGATGGTCTCGTAGACCGAGCCGGTGTAATAATCCAGGCCGCGCGCGATCCTCAGATCCGCCACCACCACTCCCGGCGCCCGGCGCTGGGCGGCGGTCAGCAGGGCGCCCAATTCGGCCAGGCCTTCCTCCAGCAGGTCACCACCCCGGCCGCCAGGCCCGGCCCCGGCGGACGCATCGGCCCCGGCGGACCCGGCGGACCCGGCGGACCC
>JAIROU010000046.1 GCA_031257375.1 Bifidobacteriaceae bacterium | reverse complement strand
ACACATAACAATTCGTCCACGATCAGCCTAAACCGCCTAAAGGCCTTGCGATGATCAGCTATGTATGCTTATGCTCGTTTATCGCGCCGAGTGTTCACGCGCCCGTCGCGCCCAAGCGGATCGAATAGGAAGACTCAAGGTGGAGCGTTCACAAGCCGACTGGCCAGCCTGGCTGCCGCCGCCGGACTTCCGACTCTCCCCTATGACGGGCTGGTCGCGGGCGCACTGGGCGGCCCTGGCGGACACCATGCTGTTGGCGGTCCGCGCCCACGCCTCGCCCGGCCACGCCCAAATCGTCCTGCCCGGCCCAGTGGGCGGCTACGGCCGCGCCGTCGATGGCCTGGAGGGCTTCGCCCGCACCTTCCTGCTGGCCGCCATCCGCCTGGCCGGCGACCCGTCCGACCGCCTCGGCCTGGCCGAATGGTACGCCGCCGGGATCGCTCAGGGCTGTGACCAATCCGGCCAAGAGTCGTGGATCGGCCTCCGGGAGCACCCCCAGGCCAAGGTCGAGGCCGCCTCGATCGCCCTGGGACTGGATCTGACGCGGCGCCAGATTTGGGACCGCCTGGCCGAGCCGGTCCGCCAGCGCCTGGTCGACTACTTGGCGCCGGTGGTCGGCGACACCACCTATCCGCGCAACAACTGGCTGTGGTTCCGGATCGTGGTCGAAACCTTCCTCCGCTCCGTCGACGGCCCCTGGTCCCCCTTCGACATCGCCCAAGACCTCGCCCTTCACGACTCCTTCGGCCGCCCGGACGGCTGGCTGGCCGATGGCGACGGCCGTGACTTCGACCATTACACCGGCTGGGCGCTGCACCTTTACCCGACTCTCTGGCAGCGCATGCGCGCCGCCCGCGACCTGGCCGACCAGGCCCGCCGCGACCGCGACCGGGCGGCCCTCGACCGCTATCTGCTCGACGCCGCGCACCTGGTCGGCGCCGACGGCGGACCCCTGATCCAGGGGCGCAGCCTGATCTACCGCTTCGCCGCCGCCGCCCCCTTCTGGGTCGGCGCCCTGGCCGACGTGCCCTCCAGCCGGCCGGGGGCGCTGCGCCGGGCCGCCTCGGGCATCGCCCAGCACTTCGTCGCCAAAGGCGGCGTCGGCGCCGACGGGGTGCTGTCGATCGGCTGGCACCGCCCGTGGCCGGCGCTGGCCCAGGCCTACTCCGGCCCCAGTTCGCCGTATTGGGCGGCCAAGGGCTTCCTCGGCCTGATCCTCGAGCCGGGCCACCCGGCCTGGCAGGCGGTCGAAGAACCCCTGCCGGTCGAGCGGGGCGACTTCGTCCGCGCCATCGCCGCCCCCGGCTGGTTGGCCCACGCCCGCGCCCAGGACGGCCTGGTCCAGGTCTCCAATCACGGCACCGACCACGCCCGGCCGGGCGACCAGGTTGGCGACTCGCCGCTCTACGCCCGGCTCGGCTACTCCACCGCCACATCGCCCCTGCTCGACGAGGCGGCCTGGGCCGCGCCCCTGGACCAGTCCGCCTGCCTGGTGGACGCCGCCGGGCGGGCCAGCCACCGCGCCGGGTTCAGCTTGGTCCAATTGTCCGCGTGGCCGACGTCCGGGGCCAGCGCTTCACGGCCACCGGTGGACGATGCCGCGGCCGGGGCCAGCGCTTCACGGCCGCCGGTGGACGGTCCCGACCTGGCAGTCGCCGTCTCAACCGGTCTTTCGCACTGGCTGGCGCCGGACCTCGAGCAACAGCGGCACGGCTCCGGCTGGACCGGCCGGGCCGACCCGGCCGGGCGGCTGACCGTGGTCAGCCTGGTCCGGTCGGCCTGGGAGGTGCGCGGCGTGCATCTGGGCGTCTTGGCCGAGCCGGACGGCTCACCCGAGCCGGCCGCCGCCGGCGGCCTGAGGCTGCGGGTCGGCGGCTGGGCCGTGGCCGGGGACGAAACCCGACCGGGCGGAAGGACCCGAACGGGCCCGGCGGCATCGTGCGCCGTCACGGCCGGCGCCCTGACCTCCTGGGTGGCCGACCTGACGCCGGGCCAATGCCGGGTGCCGTCGCCGGGCCTGGCCAGGCGGGCCGACGCCAGCCCGCTCGGCCGGACGGCGCTGGTTCCCCACCTGGACTACCCCGCCGTCCCGGGCGCCTGGGTCTGGGTCCTGGTGGGCCTGGCCCGGGCCGGGGCCGAGCCGGGCCGGGCCGAACTGGCGATCGCCGGCGACACCATCACGGTGACTTGGCCGGACGGGCGGGTCACCGCGACACCTCTTGAAATCACGTCTGAACAGCCTGTCCCGGCGCTTGCCGGCGTCATCGGGCCGGGCGCCCAAACCGAGTAAACCCGATTGAAAGGACACAGCACAACTCATGAAGAAGACAACCCTTAGCCTGCTGACCGCCCTGGCGGCGGCCAGCGCCCTGGCGCTGACGGCCTGCGGCGGCGGCGACGAGACCCCCAGCGGGTCGCCCTCGCCGGGCAACACCGGCGGCTCCAGCGAAGCTCCGGCGGCCGAGCCCGTCACCATCACCATGTCCGGCTGGTCGTTGGAGACCACGCCGGAGTTCCAGGTCCTGGCCGACGCCTTCCACGCCGCCAACCCGGACGTGACCGTCGAGATCAAGGAATACGACGCCAACGACTACGGCACCTTGATGCTGGCCGACATGTCGGCCGGGGCGGCCCCGGACATCATCACCATCAAAGAGGCCAAGGCCCTGGGGCAGTGGGTCGACGGCGGCCAGCTCCTCGACGTCACCGACGTGGTCTCCGGCCTGGCCTCGAACGTCTCGGGCGCCGGGTCCTACACCATCGACGGCGTCAACTACGCGGCCCCCTACCGGCAGGACTCCTGGGTCCTCTACTACAACATCGACCTGTTCGCGCAGGCCGGGATCGACCCGCCGGACGGCACCTGGACCTGGGACGACTACGCCGCCACGGCCAAGGAGCTGACCTCGAAACTGGGCGGCCCCAAGGGCGCCTACGAGCACTCCTGGCAGTCCACCCTGCAGGGCTTCGCCCAAGCCCAGACCCCTGGCGCGGACCTGGCCGGCGGGCAGGACTACAGCTATCTCAAGCCGTACTACGAGCGGGTCTTGGACCTGCAGGACTCCGGCGCCCAGGAGGCCTACGGCAACATCTCCACCAACAAACTGACCTATCAGGGGCAGTTCGGCAAGCAGGAGGCGGCCATGATGGCGATGGGCTCCTGGTACGTCGCCACCCTGCTGGCCCAGCAGGCCTCCGGCGAGGCCGACTCGTTCGCCTGGGGCATCGCGCCGATCCCGCAGTACGATTCGTCCACCACCGGCACGGACAAGGTCCCCGTCACCTTCGGCGACCCGACCGGCCTGGCCATCAACGCCGGGATCGACGAGTCCAAGTTGGAAGCCGCCAAAGCCTTCCTGGCCTTCGCCGCCTCCGACGCGGCCGGGGTGGCCCTGGCCGAGATCGGGATTGTCTCCTCGGTCGCCTCCGACGCCGTCACCGCCGCCTACTTCGGGCAGGCCGGGATCCCCGCCGACGACCTGTCCAAGTTCGCCATGTCGACGCACGACACGCGCCCGGAGAACCCGCAGTCGCCCAATATCAGCGCCATCCAGACGGCGCTGGGCGAGGCCCATTCGGCCATCATGTCCGAATCGTCCGGGATCGATGAGGCCATCGCCCAGGCGACCGAGACCATCCAGGCCGAGATCGGCTGACAACCGCCGCCGGCCCGCCCGCCCAGCCCCGCCCGCCCGGCCGCCAGTTCGCTGGCGGGCGGGGCCGGGTCGGCGGCGCCGGGCGGCCGCCCGCCCGGCCTCCCGACCGGTCGGCCGACCGACCGTTAGCCAGTTTGAAAGCGAGTTCATGACAACCCAACCAATCGCATCGGCCCAGCTGTCGGCCCAGCCGGGGGCGGTGCCGACCGGCCGCGGCCAGGGTCGGCGGCGACGGTCGTCTTTGCGTTGGCACAACACCCTGCGGGGCTGGAGCTTCATCGCCCCCAACTTCATCGGCTTCGCCGTCTTGACGCTGGTCCCGATCGTGGTGCTGTTCTACGTCGCCCTGACCAAGTGGGGCGCGCTGGGCGACCCGGAATGGATCGGCCTGGACAACTTCGTCAAACTGTTCACCCGCGACCCGCGCTTCAACACCGCCCTGTGGAACACCCTTTACTACACCGCCCTGCACATGCCGCTGACGTTGGCGGCATCGTTGGGCTTGGCCGTCTTGCTGAACCAACGGATCCGCGGGGCGGCCTTCTTCAGGACCACCGCCTTCTTCCCCTACATCACCTCGATCGTGGCCATCGCCATGGTCTGGAACTTGCTGTTCAGCCCCGACTACGGCCCCATCAACCAGATCTTGAGGTTCTTCGGGGTTGACAACCCGCCCGGCTGGACGGTCTCTTCGACCTGGGCCATGCCGGCCGTGATCGTGGTCGGCACCTGGCGCGAGATGGGCTACTACATGCTGCTGTTCCTGGCCGGGCTGCAGACCGTGCCGCGCGAGCTGTACGAGGCGGCCAGGGTCGACGGGGCCGGCGCCTGGTCCCGCTTCTGGCACGTCACCGTCCCGTGCCTGCGGCCCACCACCTTCTTCGTCACCGTCATGCTGACGATCGGGTCGATGAAGGTCTTCGACTTGGTGTTCGTGATGACCGAGGGCGGACCCGGGCGCTCCACCCTGGTCATCTCCCAGTTGATCTGGCAGCAGGCCTTTGTCGAGGGCGACTTCGGCTACGCCTCGGCCATCGCCGTGGTCCTGTTCGCCATCTGCCTGATCCTGACCATCTTCCAATTCTGGGTCAATCGGAGGGTCGAGCGATGAGCCGGGCGGGACGCAAGCGGCGGTCGATCGGGTCGCGGATCGGCCTGGTGGCGCTGTACGGCGGCCTGGCGGCGGCGGCGGTGTTCTTGCTGCTGCCGTTCTTCTGGATGATCTCATCCTCGCTCAAGCCCGACAACCAGGTCTTCACCGTCCCGGTGCGCTGGTTCCCAGAGGTCTTCAAGTGGTCCAACTACGTCGACATCTGGACCAAGTCCGGCATGGCCGACTGGCTCAAGAACACCATGATCCTGTCCGTGGTGGTGACCGCGCTGCAGGTGTTCACCGGCTCCTTCGCCGCCTACGGCTTCTCCCGGATCCGGTTCCCCGGCCGCGACGTGCTGTTCCTGGGCTACATCGCCACCATCGCGGTGCCCTGGCAGGCGTACATGATCCCGCAGTACAAGATGATGGCCGCCGCCGGCCTGGTCGACACGCTCTGGTCGATCATCCTGCTGCAGGCCTTCGGCGCTTTCGGCGTCTTCTTGATGAAGCAGTTCTACGAGACCATCCCGGAAGAGCTCTCCGAGTCCGGCCGGCTCGACGGGCTGAGCGAGTACGGCATCTACCGGCGCATCATGCTGCCGCTGTCGGTCCCGGCGATCGCCTCGCTGTCGCTGTTGATGTTCGTCACCACCTGGAACGATTTCCTGGGGCCGCGCCTGTACCTGCGCACGCCCGCCCATTTCACCATCCAGGTCGGGTTGAAGGTCTTCCAGGCCGACCCGCAGGGGTCGTCCATGTACGGTCTGATGTTCACCGGCTCGGTCTTGTCGGTGGTGCCGATCGCGCTGATCTTCATGGCCGGGCAGCGCTACTTCATCGAGGGCATCGCCACCACCGGGATGAAGGGCTGACCATGCGGCGATCCTTCGGCCAGGCCTTCTTGGCCATCAGTTCCACGGCCTACCTGATGCTCGGCGTCAGCGCCCTGACCGCCCTGGCCACCGCCCCGGCCTGGGGCGTCGCGCTGACCACCGACCTGGCGGCGACCTGGCCGGCCCTGGTCCTGGCGGCGCCGCTGGCCGGCCCGGCCCTCTACGCCGCCTTCGCCTGCTTCTCCGACCACGCCCAAGGCGGCCTGAAGGTGTTCGGCGTCTACGCCCGCGCCTGGCCGGTCGGCCTGCGCCGGGCCGGCCCCTTCGGCCTGGCCGCCAGCGCCCTGGGCGCGGTGATCGCGGTGGACGCCTTCGCGGCCGCGCGGGCGGGCGCCGGGACGCCGGCCCTGCCGGCTCTGGCGGCTCTGGCGGTGGTCGGCGCGGTGGTGGCGGCGACCTTCCTGACGGCCGTCGCGGCCGCCCAGGAGTTCGGCTCGGTCCGGCGGCGCGACTTGGCCAAGGCGGCCCTTTACTGCTCCGTCCGCCGCGGCGGCTGGAGCCTGTTCACGCTGGCCGCCTTGGCCTTGTGGCTGGCCGCGTTGACGCGCGGCGCGGTCTGGGCGCTGGCCGTCGCCCTCGGCCCGGCCCTCTATCTGGCCTGGTCCAACTCCAGGCACGTCTTGGCGCCGCTGCGGGCCTGGCTGGGCGAGCCCCGCGACGGTTCGGCCGCGCGCCGCCGCTCTTCCGCCGACCGCCCCGCCGATGCCGCCGATGCCGCAGCCGCCGCCCCGGCCGTTCCCCGAGTCCCCATCCCGGCCGCCGCCCCGCCGACCGCCGCCCGAGTCCCAGCCGCGACCACGATCCGCCGAGGAGTTGCTCCATGACCATTCCCGTCGCCGCGTCCGCCCGCCAGGCCGAACGCCTCGACCCAATCGATCCTGGCGAACTGGCGCGGGCCGCCGGTCAGGCCGTCGCCACGGTGCGCCGCGGCGTCGACCTGTTCGGCAGCCGGTTCCCGGGCGACTGCAGCGTGGACGGACGCTACCAAGACCGCGAGGGCGGGTCCCAGCCGGGGGCCAACATCGGTTGGACCACGGGCTTCCGCACGGGAATGATCTGGCTGGCCAACGAGTTGCGCCCGGATCCGACGCTCCATGCCGCCGGGCTGGCGGACGTGGACAGCTTCGCCGACCGCCTGCGCCGGCGCGTCGAACTGGACACGCACGACATCGGCTTCCTGTACCTGCCGTCCTGCGTGGCGGCCTGGCGGCTGGTGGGGTCGCGGGAGGGTTTGGCGGTCGGCCTCGGCGCGGCCGAGGCGCTGATGGGACGCTTCGTCGAGCCCGCCGGCATCTTCCAGGCCTGGGGTCCGCTGATGGACTCGGTCCAGGCGGGTCGGGCGATCATCGACTCGGCCATGAACATGCCCTTGCTCCACTGGGCCAGCCGCCTCAGCGGCGACCCGGCCTACGCGGCGGCCGCCACCAGGCACATGCGCCAACTCCGGGACCGTCTGGTGCGGGCCGACAACTCGACCTTCCACACTTTCGTGTGGGACACGCGCACCGGCGCGCCGCTGTTCGGGGCGACCGCCCAAGGCTATTCGGACGGCTCGTGCTGGGCGCGCGGCCAAGCCTGGGCGGTTTACGGCTTCGCCCTCAACTATCGCTGGACCGGCGACGCGACCTTCCTGGACGCCGCCCGTCGCTGCGCCGAGTTCTATTTGAGCCATCTGCCGGCCGACCACGTGCCCTATTGGGACCTGGTCTTCCAGAACGAGGCCTGCGGGCAACCGCGCGACTCCTCGGGCGCGGCCATCGCCGTCTGCGGCCTGTTGGAACTGGCCGGGCTGGTCCCAGACCCGGCCGGGCGCGAGCGCTACCGGGCGGCGGCGCTGGCCACGCTCGACGCCCTGATCGCAGACTACGCGCCCGACCCCCGCACCGGCCCCAACGCCCAACTGCTGCACGGCGTCTACGACATCCCGTCCGGCTCCGGCGTCGACGAGGCCTCGCTCTGGGGCGACTTCTTCTACGTCGAGGCGCTGACCCGCCTCATCCTTCCCGCATGGACACCGTATTGGCTGACCGGATTGGAGCAACCGGCATGATTCTTGAACAATTCTCGCTGGCCGGCCGGGTGGCGCTGGTCACAGGCGGCGGCCAGGGCTTGGGCCAGGGCATAGCCCTGGGCCTGGCCGAGGCCGGGGCCGATGTCGCCGTCTCAGCCCCGGGGGAGGCCGACGCAAGCGTCCGGCAGATCGAGGCCTTGGGGCGGCGCGCCCTGCACCTGCCGCTCGACCTGGCTGCGGCCTCGCCGGAGGATCTGGCCGGGCTAATCGACCAAGTCGTGGCCGGCCTGGGCAGAATTGACATCCTGGTCAACAACGCCGGGATAATCCACCGCCAGGCGGCCGTCGACCACGCGGCCCCGGCCTGGCGCCGGGTCATGGCCATCAACTTGGACGCGGCCTTCTTCCTGGCCCAGGCGGCCGGGCGGGCCATGGTCGCCCAGGGCGGCGGCAAGATCATCTTCATCGCCTCCATGCTGAGCTTCCAGGGCGGCATCCTTGTGCCCTCCTACACGGCCACCAAACACGCCGTCGCCGGGTTGGCCAAGGCCCTGGCCAACGAGTGGGCGCCGGCCGGCGTCAACGTCAACGCGATCGCGCCGGGCTACATGGCGACCGACAACACCGCGGCCTTGCGGGCCGACCCGGTCCGCAGCGAGGCCATATTGAGCCGCATCCCGGCCGGCCGCTGGGGGACGCCGTCCGACCTGGCGGGCGTCGCCGTCTTCCTGGCCTCGCCGGCCAGCGACTACCTGAACGGCGCCATCGTGCCCGTCGACGGCGGCTGGCTGACCCGCTGATCCGCCCGACCACTGAAAGGAACCGCCATGGAACAACGCCCCGCCACCAGCCCCGAGCAGGTGCCCCACTTCGACACCGCCGCCTTGCGCGCCCACTACCTTGTCCCCGACCTTTTCAAAGCTGACCAGGTCAAACTTGTGTACACCCACCACGATCGGATCGTCCTGGGCGGTTTGACGCCCGTCAGCCGACCGCTGACCCTGGCCGCGCCCGCCGAATTGCGCGCTGAGACCTTTTTCGCCGGCCGCGAGGCGGGGCTGGTCAACGTTGGCGGTCCGGGCGTCGTCGCGGTGGGGCCGGACGAGCGGCGTTTGGACCGCGGCGATTGCCTCTACATTGGCCGGGGCGCGCCCGACCCGGTGTTCGCCAGCCAGGAGCCCGGCGAACCGGCGCGCTTCTACGTCTTCTCCGCCCCCGCCCACGCCACCCATCCCACATCCCTGGCCACCGCCGCCCAAGCGGCGGCCCGCGAGCTGGGCGATCAGTCGACCTCCAACCGGCGCGTCATCCGCCAGTACATCCATCAGGGCGCGATCCAGTCCTGCCAGGTCGTCATGGGCGTGACCACGCTGGAGCCGGGATCGATGTGGAACACCATGCCCGCCCACACCCACG
>JAIROU010000356.1 GCA_031257375.1 Bifidobacteriaceae bacterium | reverse complement strand
GATCCCGGACGCGGAAATGGAGCGCCTCAAGACCGAGGGCATCCACATCCCCGCCGCATGGCACCCCGACTGGAACTACACCATCAGGCCACCATCAAAAAAGGACGATAAATAATCGGAACGTCCTAAGGGGCCGCGCGGACAGGGGAGCCGGCCCAGCGCGCGGGCCGATGCCGCCGGGCTGGCGAGGCGGAGGAGCGAAGCGCGCTGGTGGTGCGCTGAGAGACGACAACGCCGTCAGGGCGGCGGCATCGGCCCCGGCGGCAGGCGCGGGCGGCATCGAAGGCGATCCGTGTCGTGCCTTGGCGCCGCCGAGCCGGGGCCCCGACGGCGGAGACGGCCACCGATTGGCGAGGCCCACGCAGGCCGCGACCGGGTTCGCCAGTTGGGCTACCCCGTGCGGCGGCCGCGCCTGAAAGCGGTTCCGGGGCGATCCCGGGCAAGGGCGGCTATTTGGGCGCTTCCCGGTGCGACGGCTCGCGGCTGTTCGGCCATACCGGCAGCGAGGACTTGTACCGGGCCACGGCCACGCGAGCTCGCGCCAGCCGGTCGGCCGCATCCTTTCCATTTAGGTTCACGACCATCAGACACAGCAGGTCGAGCACAAATAGCTGCGTCATCTGCGCCGTCACGCCCTCCATGTTCCAGTGCTCGACTGGCCTGAAGGTGATCAGGCTGAGGTCGGCGATGCCGGCCAGAGGCGAGGTGATGTCGCTGGTGACCGCGACCGTGAAAGCGCCGCGTGCGGCGGCTTCGGAGAGCATGCAAATGGTCTCGTAAGTGCTTCCGGACAACGATACGCCCATGGCCACGGAGTCCGAGTTGAGCCACGCTGCCGCCGCCACCCCTTGATGCACCTCAGTCCACGATGCGACGTTAATCCCGCCGTGGTACAGATGTCCGGTGATGGTGTCGGCTATGTATCCGCTAGCTCCTATGCCATAGACGTCAACCCGGGAGGCCGCCGCGATCCGCCTCGCCAGGTCCGCGACCTTGCCCAGGTCCAGCAGCTTCGCGGCCGCCCTCAGGGCGCTCACCTGCACAGCGAGCAAGTGCTCCAACAGTTTGTCGGGACTATCGGAAGGAGACAAGGACTGGATTTCGTCGGCAGACCAGGCCCGTTGCGCGTCGACCCAGCCCAAGTCGCCCGCCGAAGCGATCCGTAGGGCTTGATAGCCATCGTATCCGAGCAACTGGCAAAACCGCGTCACGGTCGACGCCGAGGTGCCGGCCTTGGACGCCAGGTCGTAGATGGACAGGCGGACTGCCAGGTCCGGCTCGCGCAGAAGCAGGTCGCCGATCACCCGCTGCGACTTGGTCATATTCCCAAGGGTGGCGCGGATCCGGCTTGACACGGTGGCGATGGCGCCAAGGGTGGCTTCCTGAGGTTTCGACATGACTCCCATCTTCTCATCGACGCCCGCGTCTCATCGGAACGTTCCTTGCGAGACGGAGCCCTGCAGGCGGCGCTGAAAGACCATGTAGACGATCAGGACCGGCACGACCGTCATCACCACAGCGGCGAAGAGGCCTCCGAAGTCAACAGAGTAACCTGCCTTTTGCGCGAACACTTGCATGCCTTGGGTCAGCACGTAATTCTCTTTCTTGCTGTTCAGGACAACGGCCAGCATGTATTGGTTCCACAGGCCGATGAAGTTGAGGATCGCGACGGATGCCATACCGGGCGCCGCCATCGGCAGCATCACCTGGAAATAGGTCCGCCAGTCGCCGGCGCCGTCGATCTGGGCCGCCTCGGAGACGTCGTTCGGCAGGGAGGCGAAGAACGAGTGCAGAAAAAAGACAGTGAACGGCAGCGCGAACGCCACATAGACGGCCACCAGGCCGGGCTTGGTGTTGAGCAAGCGAAGATCTTGAAGCAACAAGAAGAGCGGCACAATGGCCAGGAACGCCGGGAAGGCCATCGCGGCGATCATCGAATAATAGATCACCATGCGACCGCGAAAACGGAAGCGGGCGAGCACGTAGGCGCACATTCCCCCCAACACCATGACCAACACCAACGCGCAACCCACAACGATGGCCGTGTTGAAGAAATAGCGGCCGACGCCAGCCTCGGTCCACGCATTGACATAGTTGTCGAGCGACCATCGTTCGGGCAGCGCCAGCGGCGCGGTCAGTATCTCTCTTGTGGTCTTGAAGCTGCACATCACAGTCCACAAGAAGGGGATGATCACGATCGAGATCCATAGCCCGAGCAAGGTGTGCGAGGCCGCCGTGACGGCTCCGCCGCGGGCGCGGGTCTTCGTTTGGCGCCGGCCGGCGCCGGCCCGGTCGGTGGCGCGTGGGGTGCGAGCGGATGGCGTCACGACGTCCCCTCTTTCCAGTCCTCGCGGCCCCGAACCAGTCTGAAGACGGAGAAAATGATCACGGCGTACACCAGTGTCACCAGTGCTAGCACAATCCCCATGGCGGTCGCATACCCGAACCGGAACTTCTCGAAGGCGGTCTGGAATAGATCCTGAGTGATTGTCAGGGTCGCGTAATTCGGGCTGCGGGCCTGCGGGAAAAGGGCCTCCATGAACACGAACGAATCGAGAGCCGCCAAGCCAAGGTAGATATAGCCGGTGCGCACATTTTCCAGAATCATGGGCAGCGTGATCGCCACAGCGGTGCGCAAACGCCCGGCGCCGTCGACCCGTGCCGAGTCGTAGATCTCGGCCGGGACGCCCTTGATGGCGGCGACGAACAAAACCACGTAGAAGCCGGTCGTGCCCCAAACGATGACCACCATGGCGGCGGGCATGGCGGTCGACTCCGACCCCAACCAGGGGAAATTCTCGAACGAATCCAAACCCAACGCCCTTAGCAGGCCGTTCACCAAACCCATCTGCGGGGAATAGGCGAGCCCCCAAATCAATCCGATGATGATGGCCGGGACCACATAGGGGAAAAACGAGACCACTCGGTAGATCCCAGCGCCCCGGACACCGCGGGTCCGGCCGACCGCTGGCCCGGCGGTGGTGACCAGACAGGCAATGGCGAACGCGATCGACAGGCACACAGTTGGGATCACCAGCGCCAGGAGACACGAGTTGCGCAGAGCTTTGAGGAAGAGGCCGTCGGAGAACAGTTTCCGGAAGTTCTCAAGGCCGACGAAATTGGGATCCGCGGAGAACCCGCCCCAGTCGGTCAGGGCTAACCGGAAGGCCTGGAGATACGGCCAGACCTCGAAGACCGCGAAGACGCTCAGCGGCAAGACGAGGAACACCGCCATGAAAGCGATGCGGCCAGGCCTCGGCCGCCTGCGCGGCCTCCGGCCGCCGCCGCGCGCTCGGTGCGAGACGACGGCGGCCGAGGACCCGGGGCAATTCATGTCAGCGGCTCACCACTCGTAGGCCATCTTTTCTATCGACGGATCGGCCGCCGCCTCATCCGACAAGGCCTGCAGCTGAGAGATCGCGTCCTCGACGCTCATCTCGCCGCCCAAGAAGGAGCCCCAGATCACTGAGGGGTCCATGTTGTACTGATCTGACCAGCCTAAAGTGTACGGCAGAGCCGTGTCGCCCGAAGCCTCCGCCCTGGCCATGATCGAGGCCAGCGCGGTCGATCCCCAGCCGTCGGCCGGCACGGTGTCCTTGACGATTGTCGGCGCCATGCGGGTCTTCGAGAAGTTGGTGGCGGCTTCCTTGCTCAGCATTGCGCGCAGCACCTCCTTCGCGCCGGCGGTGTTCTTGCCGGCCGCCGGCACAATGTAGTTTTCCCCGGCCGACAGCTGCACGGTTTCGAACGGAAGGGCAGGATTAGAAGTCAGCGTCGGCGCTGGCCAGGCCGTCATTTCAAAGCCTTCGGCGGTGGCGTCCGCCATCTCCGCCTCGATCCAGCTGCCGGAGAAATAGAATAGCGCCTCCTGCTGCTGACTCCACTGCGCCTGGGCCACGGTGAACTGGGTGCCCTGGCCGCCCGGAACCCAATAACCCTTGTCGATGGAGTCTTTGACGGCCTCGAACGCGCCGACCAACGCCGGGTCCCGCCAAGCGTCCGGCTTCAGGTTGGCTAGATTCAGGTAAACGTCTTTGCCGCCCTCCTTGATGGCCATCTCAAGCACCATCCAGGCCCAATAGCCGGCGGCCTCCTTGCCGAACGTGAAGCAGTACTTGTCTTGCGCTTTGGCCTCTTCGCAGATCGCCATCATGTCGTCCCAGGTTTCAGGCGGCGTCCAGCCGTTCTCTTCGAACAAAGAAGCGGAGTACCACAGCGAGAACAGGGTCAACACATAAGGCACAGACAGGGCTTGTCCGTTGAACGTGCCTGTCGCCTTGGCGCCTGCCACTATGGCGTCCTCTATCTTCACGCCGTCGTAGTTCAGGGCGGCGTAAAGATCGTCAAGCGGGGCCAATTGGCTGCGCAGGTCTTGCGGCGGCAGCTGATTCCAATCGACCAAGTCAGGCGGATCGCCGCCCACGATCCGAGGTTGGAGTTCCTGCACCACGTCTGTGACCGGCGACACCACGGTCGTCACGTCGAGCTTGTCTTTGACCATTGCGGCCGCGAAATCGACGTAATCAGTCGAATAGCCGCCGTCGAAGATGGCGGCGTCCACAGTTGAACCCGCCGCCGCGCCGAATGGATTGTCGGCCGCGGCGACTCCCCCGCCGGAGGATGCGCCGCCCGCGGGTTCCTTGTCCTCGGCGCAGCCGGCCAGCAGGCCGGCCGCCAACGCTGCGGCGACCAACATCGCCGCGAGCCGACTTCGTGTTTGTATCATGTCATTTCCTCTCATTTAGGCTTGGTGACTACGAACGCGCCCCGTCGACCGCGTCGCTTGCCTCGTCGGCATCGCAACGGTCTTGGTCGCTTTGGCTGAGGTAAGAATTGACCCGCCGCCCCAAGGCCCCCTGAAGCGCGGCATTGTGCTCGTCGCCGCCGCTGATATTTGAGGACCGGAAGACGTTCAGAGGCTTGCCTTGGGCGAGCAGCCGCTCGGCCGTGCCCAGCGTCAGCAGTTGAGCGATGAACGCGGCGGTGATGGAAGAGACCGGGCCCATGGTTGGCCCCGCCCCCACGGGGATGGCGCTGTCGCCGTAGGGAGCGCGGTTGTCAAGCACGACGTCCGCGATCTCGAAAAGCCGGAGCCCGCTCGGATGGCGCGAAGCGACGCTCCGGCTGTGTTCGAGGCTGGTCACCGCGATCACCGGATGCCCCTCGCGCCGCGCCCTAAGGGCCAGGCCGACTGTCGCTCCGTTCGCGCCCGAGTTCGACGCGATCAAGAAAGCGTCCTCCGGATGGATTTCGTACAAGCGCCACAAGTCGTCCGCGACCGAAGCTCGCCGCTCGAAGTCGGCGCTGCCCAGCATTGACACCGGATAACCGCCTAAGACCACCAGATCCACCAGCCTGATCGGGTGGGTGGCGATGAAGCCGCCGACCCGTCCAGCCATTTCCATGGCGAACGCCTCAGAATGGCCCGTGCCGAAGGCCTGCAGCACACCTCCGTTCCCAAGGCATTGGGCCATCAAGCTGATCGCTTCATCGAAGCCGCCTTCAAGGGCTTGGTCCAGGATCGTCCCGATCCTGCCGGACAGGTCATCGAAGTAGTTTCCGAAGATGGGGTTCATGACCAGGTCAGCTTTCCGAACTCTAGTGCCGCATCATTGCACGCGGGTTTCATGCCAGCCAGGCTAGCACGCAAGCATCATGCTTGCAAGCGACCGCCGCTAGTTTGCGACTAAGTTGTGCTAGTCTAGCCACACGCGACCTCGGGGCTCCGGCGGGGCGAGCATGATAAGACGGACAGGTGGTTCATCCCCCGCCGTGCGCAGGTGGGCGAGGAAGGATGGATTCAGGACGTGACGGAGCGACGGCCAATCGAAGGCGGAGGCGCTGTGACTTACTATTTGGTTTTCGACATCGGCGGGACCTCGACTCGCTGCGCGCTGGTGACGCAACGAGGCGAGTGCCTCGCGCTGGCCAGCAGCGCCGACCCCGGAAACCCGCTGGCCGGAGGGACCGACCGCATGGTCGCCGCGGTCGCCAAAGCGGCGCTGACCGCGCTGGAGGTTGGCCGGGTGGCCGCAGACGGCATCGGCGGCTTCCTGATGGCGGTGGCGGGAGGGACCGAAGCGGCCCTCGAGGCGGCCCACGCGCGGCTGCGCGGCCTGGGCATAACCGGGCGGCGCTTGGACAACCCGGGCGGCGACGGCCTGGCGGCCTTCGCGGCGGGGACGTGGCGGCCGACCGGCTACGCGCTGGTGGCCGGCACCGGCGCGGTCGGCATGCGGGTCGAAAACGGTACGCCCGCCGCTGTCTCCGACGGGCTCGGCTGGCTGCTCGGAGACGGCGGCTCGGGCTTCTGGATTGGCCGCCAGGCGGTTCGCGCGGCGATCGGCGACCTGCGGGGCGAATGCCGGCCAACCGCGCTGACCCGGCTGGTGCTCGGCCGCCTCGACGAGCTGACTGGTCGCAAACTATCCCTGGCTCCGCGTCCCCAAGCCGCCGGCGGCCTGCTCGCAGCCGTCTACGAAATGCCGCCCGCCAACCTGGGCCGATTTGCGCCTCTGGTATTCGAACTACCCGACGACCAAACCGCCCAGTCGATCCTGGCGCAAGCCGGGCGCGCCCTGGCCGACACGCTGCGGACGCTGGTGGTCGAATCCGCCCCGCCGGTGCTGGTGTTGGCGGGCGGCGTACTGGCGAATCACCCGGAATTGGGCGCCGAAGCCCAGGGGGTGCTGGATGAGATGGCGGGCGAGGTTGAGGTCTCCGTCGCCCGCGACGGCCTTGTCGGTGCGGCGGTCCTGGCGTTGCGCGCCGCGGGGACGCAAGTCGGGCCAGCCGAATTCCGGCGCGTTCAGACCTCTTTGGCGCGGTTGCGCGGGCCGACCGCGACGCCGAGTCCAAGCAGCGGACAAGCTTCCTCGCGCCCGCGACGAGCAGAGAAGTCCGCGCCCGCCGAATCAGAGGAGTCATAATGGGAATCTTTGGCGAGCGAAGTCGCCCGGCCGAATACCAACGATTCGTCCGCCCCACGCCGAGTTGGTTCTCCGACGCCAAACTCGGCATCTTTCTGCACTGGGGAGTCTATTCAGTGCCGGCCTGGGCCGAGCCGATCGGCGAGACGAGCGCCGAAAACCATTCCTTCAAGCACAACCCGTACGCCGAGTGGTATGCCAACACCATACGCATCGATGGATCGCCCGCCCAGGAACACCACCGCCGCGTTTACGGCCCGGACGTCAACTATTGGAGCCTGCTGGACAGTTGGCGGGCAGAACGGTTTGACCCGGCGGCGTTCGCCGAGTCGGTGGCGCAGACCGGCGCGCGGTACTTTGTGCCGGTCGCCAAGCACCATGACGGCGTGGCCCTTTGGCCCGCCCCTGGCTCCGAGGGCGCGAACACGGTGGAACGCGGCCCCAAGCGCGACCTGATCGGCGAGTTGGCCCGCTCGATCAGGCGGCAGGGCTTGAAGTTCGGAGCCTACTACTCAGGCGGTCTGGATTGGCGGGTGGCCGACACCGGCCCAATCTGCGAGGAGCGCGGGGACGGCCCGCTCGCCCTGCCCAGCCGCCCGGTCGACGCCGCCTACGCCCGTTTCGCCCACGCGCAAGTCAAAGACTTGATTGAGCGGTACCGCCCGGACGTGCTTTGGGGAGACATCGACTGGCCCGACGCCGGCAAGGCGCCAGGACCGTTCAGCCTGGCCGACCTATTCGACCGGTTTTACGAATCGGCGCCGGAAGGCGTGGTCAACGACCGCTGGGGCGACACCCACTGGGACTTCCGCACAACCGAATACCAAATGGGCTCGCCCTTCAAGGACGAGCCCTGGGAGCATAACCGCGGGATCGGCTACTCGTTCGGCTACAACCAGATGGAGGGCGCCGACGCCTCCCTGACAGGCTCGGCGTGCGTTCGAACATTGGTCGACGTGGTCGCCTCCGGCGGCAATCTGCTGCTGAACGTCGGCCTTAAAGCCGACGGGTCGCTTCCCCAAGCTCAACGCCGATGCCTTGAGTTTCTGGGGCGATGGAACCGCCGGTACGGTCAGGCCGTGTTCTCCACCAGACCAGTCCCAACGAGCCTGGCGCGCCCGTCCGACCAGGGCGACGCGCTCGGCCAGGCGTGGGTCCGCTGGACGGGCGCCGCCGACCGCTTGTACGCCATTTCCGATGCCGCCGGACGAGTCACGCTAGCGATCGACCCGGCCGCGGTGGCGCCCCAGTCGGCCCGAACAATTGACGGCCACCGTCTCCGGGCCGAGGTGGCCGGTCGAGGAATCGCGGTTGACTTGCCGCCCGCCGACCCAGACTCGAAAACGGCCGGGCCCGAACCCCGGGTCGTGGTGTTCGACCGGCGCCGTCCAATCTGACCCCGGGCGCTGACCCCGGGCGCTGGACCAGGGCGCTGACCCCGGGCGCTGGACCGGGGCGCTGGACCAGGGCGCCAACGGGCTTTGGGTCAAGACCGCCCCGGCCAGCGCAGGCAGAGCCAAGTCAGACCCGCCCCGTCGCGGCCACCGGCGCAACAACTCCCGGCCCGGCGCCGCCGCGCCGCAGAGTCACTGTCGGTCTGGCTCGCTGACTTACCGGTTGGGCTGGGCCGAGGCGACGGCGACGGGACGCCTCAGGGCGGCGCCTTCGACGTCGACATTGGGCAAGAGGCGGTCCAGCCAGCGCGGCAGCCACCAGGCCGCCCGGCCGGCCAGGTGCATCAGCCCCGGCACCACCAGCAGGCGGACCACGAAGGCGTCGAACATCACCCCGACCGCCAGGCCGAAGCCGAGCGGGCGCACCAGCGCCAGGTGCGAGAAGATGAAGCCGCCGAAGACCGCCATCATGATCAGGGCCGCCGCCGTCACCACCGCCCGGCCGCCGTGCAGCCCGGCCACCACCGCCTGCCGCGCCGGCGCCCCGTGGACGTGGGCCTCGCGCATGCCGCTGACCAGGAACAGTTGATAGTCCATGGCCAGGCCGAAGATCACGCCGACAAGCAGCAGCGGCACGAAGTTCAAGACCGGCCCCGGATCATGCACGGCGAAGACCGAGCTCAGCCAGCCCCACTGGTAGATCGCCACGACCGCGCCCAGCGCCGCCAGATAGGACAGCACGAACCCGGCCGCCGCGATGACCGGCACCAGGACCGAGCGGAAGACCGTCATCAGAATGACCAGCGACAGCCCCACCACCACCGCCAAGTAGAGCGGCAGCGCGTCGGCCAGTTTGGCCGAGATGTCGATGTTGCCACTGGCCTGCCCGGCCACACCGAGCTCGATCCCGCCGTCGAGCGGCGTCAAGGCCCGCAGCCGCCGCACCAGTTCCTCGGTCGAGGCCGAGGCCGGACCCTCGGCCGGGATCACCTGGAAGGCCAGGTAATCGCCCTCGGCGGCGACGCCGGCCGGGGCCACGGCGACCACGTCCGGCTGCGCCATCAGCTCGCCCGCGATCTTGACCTGGGCCGCCAATTGGTCCTCCGCGGCCAGCGGCGCGGGCAGTTCGGCGGCGACCACCAGAGGCCCGTTGTCGCCGGGGCCGAACTGCTCGGCCACCTCGGTGAAGGCCCGGTAAGAGGTCGAGTCGGTCGGCTCGGCCGACCCGTCCGGCAGGCCCAGCCGCATGGTCCAGATCGGGGTGGCCACCAACGACAAGCCGACGATGCCGATCACCACCGCCCCAGCGGCCCGCCAGGTCGGCATGGGGCGCAGCCGGGCGGCGGCCTCAGCCGGGTGGTGGCTGAGGTCGGCCGGCGGGTCCGGCTGATCGGCCGTCTCACCTTGGCCTGCTTGGGCGGCTTGGGCGACCGCATCGGCCGGTGCGGCGGACCGGGCTGGGTCGAGGGACCCGGCGGCACCGGCGGCACCGGCAGACTCGGCGGCATCGGCGGACCGGGCTGGGTCGAGGGACCCGGCGGCACCGGCGGCACCGGCGGACCGGGCTGGGTCGAGGGACCCGGCGGCACCGGCGGACCGGGCTGGGTCGACGGACCCGGCGGCACCGGCGGCATCGGCGGCATCGGCGGACCCGACGGCCCGAGCCACGCGCTGCGCCTTCGGCAGCAAACGGAGTCCGAGGAGCGACAACAGCGCTGGCACCAAGGTGAGCGCCACCAGCACGGCGATGGCGACGGAGACGGCGCCGACCCAGCCCATGACGCCGAGGAAGGGGATCCCGCAGACGTTCAGGGCGGCCAGGGCGATCACCACCGTGGTCCCGGCGAAGACGACCGCGTTCCCGGCCGTGCCGGTGGCCAGGGCGATCGATTCGGAGACCGCCAGGCCGGCCCGCAGGCTGCGGCGGTGGCGCAGGACTATGAACAGGGCGTAGTCGATCCCGACCGCCAGGCCCAACATGATCCCCAGCACCGGGGTGATCGAGGACATCTCGACCACCCCGGACAGGGACAGCGACCCGGCCACGCCGATCCCAGCCCCGATCACCGAGGTGATGATCGGCAGGGCGGCGGCGAACACCATCCGCAGTGCCACCAGCAGGACGATGGCGGCCACGCCGACGCCCAAAACTTCGCCCAGGCCGAGCAGCCCCTCGGTGGTCTGGGCGATCTCGGCCGAGAAGTCGACCCGCGCGCCTTCCAGTTCGGCCGCCTCAAGTATGTCCATGACCTCGGTCTTCGACGCCTGTGGCAAGGCGAACTGGCTGTCCTGGTACATCACAGCCGCCACCGCGGTCGAGCCGTCGGGCGAGACGGCGCGCACCTGGTCGGCGAAATCAGCCAGCTGGCGCCCCAGCTCCAGGGTTTCCTCCTGGGCCGCCAACTCGGCCTGGCCGGCGTCGAGTTGGACGGCCGCCGCGTCAAGCTCCGCCTGCCGGGCCGCCAACTCGGCCAGCGCCTCGGCCGGATCGGGCGGCACCACCACTTCACCGGCCTCGCTCGGCCAGAGCGATCCCGGATCGGTGGGAGCTATCAAAACCGCGCTCGGATCGCCTTGGGCGCCCGGGTCCGCGTCGGCGCCCGGGTCCGCTTGGGCGCCTGGATCGGTTTGGCCGGCGGTGGCCTGGGCCATCTCGGCGGCGGCCTGGGCCGCCGCCATGGCCTGATCCAGCTGCGCCTGACCGGATTCCAACTCGGCCCGGGCCGCCTCCAACTCGGCCCGTCCGGCTGCTAGCTGGGCGGCGCCTTGTTCCAACAGGGCCAGTTGTTCGGCCCGTTCCGACTCGACCTGGAAGGGGTCAACGACCGCCCGCACCCGGTCGACCGCCGTGATCGGCTCCAGCGCCCGGCTGATCGCCTGGCGTTGTTCGGCCGTCAACTCGCCGCCCGCCTGGTTGGTGAAGACGACCTTGCCGGTCATTCCGGCCAAGTCCGGCAGACGCTTGGACAACTCGGCGTTGACGGCCGCGGTGGTGGTGTCGGGGATGTCGAAGGTCGAGGCCAACGTCCCGCCGCCGGCCAGGAACCCGATCCCGGCGGCGATTAGGATCAGCGGCCAGAAGACAACCACCGCCCACCGGCGGCGGGTCGAGAACTGTC
The DNA here is from genome assembly GCA_031257375.1 of Bifidobacteriaceae bacterium. Taxonomy (GTDB): domain Bacteria; phylum Actinomycetota; class Actinomycetes; order Actinomycetales; family WQXJ01; genus JAIRTF01. Next base: position 6,619 of record JAIROU010000356.1, on the reverse strand, counting down.
CAAGTCGATAGAGCAACTGAGCCATCACAAGCCTCGTTTCAATCGATGTGTGATCCCGGGGACGGTCCTTTCGTCTCAGACGAAAGGACCGTCCCCTGGTTTATTGCTTGGCCGAGCGCCGCCACCGGCACTATGCCGGCCCGCGCGCTGGGCGCCTGGCGGCGCCCATCCGGCTGGGCCGGATCGGCCATGTGGCCGGCGCCGGTTTGCCGGATCAAGGCCTCCAGCAGATCGGACCAGACTTGGCGCGACCGCGGGCTGTCCTCCAAGCCGGAGCGATCGGCCCAGTAGTCGTAGAGGACCATCACCCCGCCGATCATCGAGGCCACCAGCAGGTCGACCGCCAGCGGGTCGGCCTGGGGATGGCGCGCCCGCAGTTCGCCGACCAGCCGGCCGGTCAACTGGAAAAGTGTCTCTTGGACGGTCGTGGCCACCCTCGGGTCAGCCGGCCCGATCCCGCCCAGCGCCCGGGTCAGCCGGATCATCGGCCCGACCAGGTCGACCGAGCGCAAGGCCGCGGCCAGGTCGGCGAAGGCGGCCCGAGTGTCCTGCGCCCCGTCCCCGCTCAAACCGCTCTCGCCAGACCCAGCGGCCCCGGCGCCCTCGGCAGACCCAGCCGCCCCGGCGCCCTCGGCAGACCCACCGGCCCCGGCGCCCTCGGCAGAGGCGGCGGCCAACGGCAGCCGCAGAGTTTCGACCAGGCCGCCCAACATCTCCGCGCCGACCGCCACCACCAGGTCATCGATCGAGGCGAAGTAGTTGAAAACGGTCCGCCGCGACACCCCGGCCCGTTCCGCCACCTGGTCGACGCTGAAACCGCCCCCGCCCCGCTCATCGAGCAGTTCGGTGGCCGCCTGAACAATCCGGGCACGCCGCCGCGTCTTCGCGGCGGCCTCACGTCCCCCCGACCCGTCGGTCCAGTCACTCACAGTTATACACTTAGTGCAAAACTGCACAAAGTGCAAACCCGACGCAGGGGTTCTTGGGCCTCAAACCGAGGGACGGAAGCTTTGTCAGGACGGAGGGTCTGTCCCCAAGTTTGAGACGAAAGGACCGTCCCCGGGTTTAGAGCGGGCCACCCTCAGCAGTGCTCGGAAGGCGATCAGCAGGCATTCCAGCTCGTGCGCCGTCAATTGGTCGATGATCTTCTCCGGGGTCGGGCTGAGGGAGCTGAGCAGGCTGGACAGGGCCTTGCGGCCGCGGTCGGTGATCTCGACCGGCCGCGAGCGGCCGTCGGCCGGGTCGGTCCGGCGGGCCACCAGGCCGCCTTGCTCCAGGCGGTCGACCAGCCCGGTCATGGTCGACCGCGTCACCCCCAGGGTGGCCGCCAGCTCGCTCGACCGGGTCGGCCCGTTCAGGGCCAGCAGCCCGGCCACCTTGATCTGCTGGGGCGTCAAGACCGTCTCGGCGCGGGCCGCCAATTGCGAGCGCATCCCGACCGCCTGCATCTCGGCGTGGATGGCCTCGATTTGCCGCAGCAGCTCCGCCCGCCGGGCGCCGTCACTCACGACACACCTCCACTGGATCGCCACATCGTCAACACAACTAAAATTAGTTAGCCTCGCACTAACTGATATGATTTGATTGAAGCTAACCATCCAAGACTAACCCCAAATCGTATGGGAGGATTCCCCCGTGTTCCGGCTCGCCAGACTGTCCCTGCGCAACCGCGCCGTCGTCGCCCTCGCCACCATCGCCATCGTCATCGGCGGCGTCTTCAGCCTCGGCTCCCTCAAACAAGAGCTGATCCCGTCGATGGAGATCCCGATGGCGGCGGTCATCGCCACCTACCCGGGCGCCAGCGCGGCGATTGTCGAAGACGCCATCGCCACCCCGGTCGAATCGGCCATCCGGTCGGTCGCCGGGGTCGAGTCGGTCCAGACCACCTCCATGAACTCAGTCGCCATCGGCATGGTCGAGTTCAGCTACGGCACCGACATGGACGTGACCAACCAGAAGCTCTCCACCGCCGTCACCCGATTGGCCCCCGACCTGCCAGAAGGCGCCGAGACCCAGGTCTGGGCCGGCTCGCTGGACGATTTCCCGGTCATCCAACTGGCCGTCTCCGCCTCCGGGACCGGCCCCGACAGCCGCGGCGAACTGGCCCAGGCGGTCGACCAGATCCTCGTCCCGCGCCTCGGCCAGCTCCCCGGCGTCCGCTCGGTCGACGTCTCCGGCTACGAGGCCCAGCAGATCGACATCGACCTCGACGCCCAGGCCATGGCCGCCGCCGGGGTCAGCGCCTCGGCCGTGGCCGACGTCCTGAAGAACAACGGCCTGGCCTTCCCGGCCGGCGCCGTCAGCGCCGAGGGCGGGCGCACGCTGACCGCCCAGATCGGCTCGCCCTTGACCTCGGTCGAGGAATTGGCGTCGCTGCCATTGGTGACGATGTCCGATGCCGCCGACTCGGCCTCGGCCGCCCCCGCCGGTCAGGGCGCCACGGCCGCGCCCGGCGACGGGGCGGGCCCGGGCGACCCGGCGGCATCGGGCAACACCGGCGCCCCGGCGGCATCGGGCGACACCGGCGGCCAAGGCGACGCGGCGGCTGGCGGCGCCGACCTGGGAGAGCTGGCGGCATCGGGCGACACCGGCGACCCGGCGGCATCGGGCGGCGCCGGCGGCCAAGACGACTTGGCGTCACTGGTCGCCCCACCGGCGCCGGTGACCCTGGGCGACGTCGCCTCGGTCACCCTGGGGACGGCGGCGGCGGACTCCTACGCGCGGATGGACGGGCGCGACGCCGTGGCCATCGCCGTCACCAAGACGCCCGACGCCAACACGGTCGAGGTCTCCCACGCCGTCACCGACCAGGTAGACGAGTTGGCCGAGGCCCTGGCCGAGGGCGGGCTGACCGTCGACGTGGCCTTCGACCAGGCGCCCTTCATCGAGGACTCGGTCGCCGGATTGGCCGAGGAAGGCCTGCTGGGACTGGTCTTCGCCGTGATCGTGATCCTGGTTTTCCTGGTCTCGCTGCGCTCCACCCTGGTCAGCGCCGTGTCAATCCCGCTGTCCCTGCTGGTCGCCTTCATCACCATGCGGGTGACCGGCGAGACCCTGAACATGCTTACGCTGGCGGCTTTGACGATCTCGATCGGCCGGGTGGTGGACGATTCGATCGTCGTGATCGAGAACATCAAACGCCACCTGACCTACGGCGAGCCGAAGGCCGCCGCCATCATCGGCGCCGTCAAGGAAGTCGGCGGAGCCATCGCCGCCTCGACCGTCAGCACGGCGGCGGTCTTCCTGCCGATGGCCTTCGTGGGCGGGATGGTCGGCGAGCTTTTCCGGCCCTTCTCCCTCACCTTCACCATCGCCCTGCTGGCGTCGCTGCTGGTGGCGCTGACGATTGTGCCGGTGCTGGCGTACTGGTTCGTCAAGACCCCGGTGGCGGTGGACGCCGAGTACCGCGCCCGCGTGCGGGCCGAGGCCGAGGCCAAGGAGCGCCGCGGGCTGTGGCAGCGGGCCTACCTGCCGACCCTGCGCGGGGCCCTGGCCCATCCGGTGATCACGCTGGCCGCGGCGGTGGTGCTGCTGGGCGGCACGCTCGGGCTGACCCTGCGCCTGGACACCAACTTCCTGGGCGACATGGGCCAGGACACGATGACCGTGACCGAGACCTTCGAGCCGGCCACCTCGCTCGACGTCCAGGACGCCGACGCCCGGCGGATCGAGGCGGCCCTGCTCGACCTGCCGGAGGTCGGCCAAGTCCAGACCACCGTCGGCGGCGGCGGCATGATGGGGATGGGGATGCTCAGCTCGTCGCCGCAAGCTTCCTTCGCCATCACCCTGGCGTCCGATGCCGACCCGGCCGCCGCCGAGGCCCACGTCCGCGAGGCGGTGGCCGGCTTGGGCGGCGAGGCCTCGACCGGCCTTTCGGTCGGCGGGTCGGAGGCCATGATGGGCACCTCCACCATCGACCTGATAGTCCAAGGGACCGATTCCGAGTTGATCGACCAGGCCGCCCGGATGGTCGATGAGAAGGCCCGCACGGTCGAGGGCGCGGTCGAGGTCTCCAACAACCTGACCGACGCCACCCCGGCCGTCCAGATCACCGTCGACCGCTCGGCCGCCGCCGCCCTCGGCCTGACCGAGACAGCGGTCGAGGCGATGGTGGCCGGGCTGATGACGCCCTCGACCATAGGGTCGCTGGAGATCGACGGCGCCCAGGTCGACGTCAAATTGGCGCTCGGGCCGGGGGCGGCCGACCTGGCCGAACTGCGGGCGCTGCCGCTGGGGGCCGGCCCGGCCGGGGTGCTCACCCTGGAGCAGTTGGCGTCGGTTCAGGAAGTGACCGTGCCGACGGCCTTGACCAGGGTGGACGGGCGCCGCAGCGCGACCGTCTCGGTCACCCCGGAAAGTCAGGACCTGGGCGGGCTGTCCGGCCGTTTGACCGAGGCCGTCGACCAGTTGGATTTGCCGCCCGGCGTGACCGTCGAGGTCGGCGGCGTGGCGGCGCAGCAGAACGAGGCCTTCGCCGACCTCGGCCTGGCCCTGGTGCTGGCCATCGCCATAGTCTTCATCGTCATGGTGGCGACCTTCGGGTCGCTGCTGCAACCCTTCATCTTGCTCATCTCGATCCCCTTCGCCGCCACCGGGGCCTTGGCCGCCCTGCTCGTCTCCGGCACGCCGCTGGGCGTGGCCTCGCTGATCGGGGTGCTGATGCTGGTCGGGATCGTGGTGTCGAACGCGATTGTGCTGATCGACCTGATCAACCAGTACCGCAGGCGCGGCCGGGCGCTCGACGATTCGATCATCGAGGGTTCGCGCAAGCGCCTGCGGCCCATCGTCATGACCGCCTTGGCGACCATCTGCGCCTTGACGCCCATGGCCCTGGGGATCACCGGCCAGGTCGGCTTCCTGTCCCAGCCGCTGGCCCTGGTGGTGATCGGCGGCCTGGTCTCATCAACCCTGCTGACCCTGGTGGTGGTGCCGGTCCTGTACCGCTTCGAGGCCCGCGCCCACGACCGCCGCGAGGCGCGGCGCGACGCTCGCATGGCCGCCCGCCGGGCCGAACTCCAGTCCGCCCTCGACGCGGCCGCTTCCGGCCCCGGCCCCGGCCCCGAAAACTGAGTAACGCTCAGCCACGGCGCCAGGCGCCATGTGCGGCGGGCGCGCCCGGCCCGGGCCAAGACAAGACTGCTGGCAGACGGGCTGGGGCGACCCGCCAGGCTGGTGGTGAATGGAGAGCCACTGCCTGGCGGGCCGCCCCTATTGCGGATTCAGCCCACGTTTGTGTGGCACGGCCTATTCGTCGTGCTCGCTTTCCTCGTCGTGCTCGCCTTCTTCATCATGGTCGTGTTCGCCGGCGCCTTCGCCGCTGACGCCGACAATCTCATTCGGCGTCACCGTCAAACTGCCCGACTTCCAAATCTCGCCGGTCGCCGGGTCGACCGCGTGGATGGCCTGGGCGGCCGTGTCGGTGACATAGACCATGCCGGCCACCACCAGCACCCGTGGGCGCGGCGTTTGCCATTCCGCGGGCAGTTCGAACGGGGCGATGACCGAATAGACGGCCGTTTCCACGCCGGCCTCGACGTCGATGACGTGCAATTGACCGTCGACGCCCAGGACAAGGCCGGAGCCGTCGTCCCCGCGGGTGAAGGAGTAGTAGGCCACGCCGATGTCGACAGTCTTGACGGCGCCGGCGGCGGTGTCGATCAGCGCCACCTCGGTGGACGGCGCGTCCGAGCCGGTCAGGGAGTAGTTGCCGAGCAGCACGGCGGATTCTTCAGAGCCGGCGATGGTCGAGATGCGGCCCTCGGGGGCGGGAGCGGCGGCGAAGCTGAAGGCGCCGTCGGCGTAGATGACCGCGCCGCCCTGACAGCCGAAGGCGACCGCCTCTTCGGCCGCCACGCCCTCGCCGTGGACGTCCGGGCACTCGTCCGTCTGGGCGGTCACCGCGTCGGCGGCGTCCAGCGCCACGACCGTCCGGCGTTCCTCGGCGGTGCCCTGGGTGACCAGCAAGGCGCCGTCCGGCAGGGCCACGGCCACGCCGTGATGCGGGGCCGGGGCGGTGTATTCGCGCACCGGGCCGGCCTCGAGATCGTCCGCCTCCAGGACTGTGACGTGGCCGGTGGCGTCATCGAACAGGGCCGTCAGGTCGTCGTGCGGGACGACGTGGCCGGGCGTCTCGGCGGCGATCTCGATGCCGTCCTCGAGGATCGGGGCGGCGGCGTAGTAGTGCGAGTGGTCGCCGTGGGCGGCCGCGTAAACGCCGGTGTCCAGCAGCTTGAAGCCGCCGGCGGTGGAGACGAAGGCGTGCCGCTCATCGCCGGCCGGGTTGATCCGGTTGAAGCCGTCCAGGGGCAGATCGGCCACCAATTCAAGGGTCAGGGCGTCGATCACCTGGAGGCCGCCGTCGTAGGTCAGGACCAGGCGCGCGGCCGGGGCGGCGACCTCCGCCGAGTCCGAATCGACAGGCTGCTCCGGCGCCGACTGCGATGGCGACGCCGCCGGAGACGGCGCCTGGTCCTGGTCTTGGCCGCAACCGGTCAGGGCGAGGGCGGCCAGGGCCGTGGCGGCGGCCAGGGCCGCCGTGGTCGCAGTCGCGGTCCTGGCGGCAGTCGGTGCCGCGGCGGTGGTCGGCGCCGCAGTGCTGGTCGGTGCCGCGGCGGTGGTC
>JAIROU010000352.1 GCA_031257375.1 Bifidobacteriaceae bacterium | reverse complement strand
GAACCTGGCGATGAGCGCCTTCCGGCTCCTCGGCGTCACCGACATCGCCCGCACGCTCCGCTACCTATCCGCAAACCCCCAAGTCAGCATGCAAATCACAGGACTTTGAGCTCGCCCTGGGGGGGGTCCCGGTACCCGGAACCGGCGGCATCGTGCTCCAAATCTTCGCGCTCTTGACCCAACCGCGTGGCGCTAGCGCCCGCGAAGCCCTACTTTGGTGGGTGTCGCGCCCACGGGGCGCGAATCAACCCCCAACGCCCGGCGGGCCGGTCGAGGCCGCCAGGCGGGCCGGGGCCGACGCAGGACCTGGGAAAGGACTGGACGTGTACGACCCGGCGATCCCCGAGGTGGGGCAAAAGCGGGCCCGCCGCATGTCGCAGATCATCGAACTGCTGGCCTCCGCCGACGGGCTCGCCAGCCGGGAGATCGCGGCCGCCCTGGGCGTCTCGCCGGCCACTGTTCGGCGCGACCTAGCCGTCCTGGCCGACCACCAGGTGCTCGCCCGCACCCACGGCGGCGCGCGCCTGGCGGGCACCCCCAGCGAGATCCCGCCCCGGCTGCGCGCCCAGGCGGAAGCGGCCAAAACCGCCATCGCCAAAGCCGCCGTCCATCTCCTCCTGCCGACGCCCCCGCCCCAGTCGCTGGTGGTCGGCCTGCTCGGGGGCACCACCACCGCCGCGGTCGCCCAAGCCCTGGCGGTGCGCGGCCACAAGGGCCTCCGCCTGGTGACCAACTCCCTGCCGATCGCCCAACTCGTCATCCCCTACCCGGCGCTGCGCATAGTGCTGGCCGGCGGGATGCTCCGGCCCGAATCGCTCGAAATGGTCGGCGCCATCACCGAGCGCACCTTCAACTCGGTCAACATCGACGTCGCCGTGGTCGGCGCGGACGGCGTCACCGAGGCCGGGATCACCACCCACAACGAGACCGAGGCCCGCACCAACGCCGCCCTGATCAACCGCGCCCGCAAAGTCGTCGTGGTGGCCGACGGCTCCAAAGTCGGCCGCACAACCATGGCCGACATGGCCGGCCTCGACCAAATCCACACCCTGATCACCGACCAAACCGCCGACCCGCGAACCCTGGCCGCCATCCGCCAAGCGGGGGTCGCGGTCAAACAAGTCCACCCCTGAACCGCCGCGCCGCCGCGCCGCCGCGCCGGCCCTCGGGGCACAACTGGTGAAGACATTGACCGCCCCGCCTATCGCTGTCGCGGAGAACTCCCGGAGAACTCCCGGAGTTCGTGTCGGCGGGGCGGGACCTTTCGAGCAGAATGCCAGGTTCGAGGCGCCCCGCCCGGGGCTTTGGCTTATTGGAAACCTCAGCGTGGCGGCGCAGCGCGGCGACGGCCAGCCTGACCTGTTGGAGGACGACCTCGTCGCCGAGGACTTTGAGCTGCTCGGGGACGCTGTTCCCTGACGGCCCTCGAGTCGTGGGTTGCGGTGTAGCGGCGTTCGCCGGTCACAGGCCGAGGGTTTCGCAGACCTCGGCCACCGGCACGGATGCGGCGTCCCCCCGCCTGATCTCCGCCAGCCGGCCCGCCGCGCCCCGGCCCGCCGCGAGTGGCCTGTCCCGGGCGTCAAGCAGCGCCTCGTCGTTGTCGAGCCCTGCGGCTGTGACCAGCGAGGCGGCCGAGGCGGCAGGCCTGACGCGGGTGATTCGGGTGGCGTGATCGAAGCCGGACGAGGGGTAAGAGATGTCTATGCCAGCCGCACTACAGAGCGTCTAGGATCATTGTATGAGTCAGATTGTGTTGCGGTCGGACCCGCAGACCGACGCGGCGCTGGAGCGCCTGGCGCTGATGACTGGGGCCAGCAAGTCCGAAGCGGTGCGCCGAGCGATCCGCGCCGCCGAGCGCGGCGCCGTCCTAGCTCAGATGCGCCGGGAGTCGCTCGAGATCCGCGACGACCCGTCTGATCGGGCCGAGTTGCGCGCAGTCGCGGCGGACCTGGAGGAATTGCGTGCGTGGTGACGTCTACCGGTTGCGCGCCAGCCGCCGCGCCCAAGGCCACGAGCAGCAGGGCAGCCGATACGCCGTGGTGGTGCAGTCCGACCATCTCCTCTTGTCCACGGTCCTGGTGGCCCCGACGTCGACCAGCGCCAGGGCCACGAGCTTTCGCCCGCGCGTGGCCATCGACGGGACCGCCACATTGGTGCTGACCGACCAGGTGGCCGCCGTCGATTTGGAGACCCGAATCGGCGACCTCGCCGGTCGGCTGGACCCGAGAGAACTGGCCGAGGTCGACCGCGCCCTAAGCTTGGTGCTCGGCCTCAGCTAAGCCCGCCAGCACCGCGACAACACCGGGCTTAGGCCTCGACCATGACCGCCGGGTCATGGTGTTTGACGGAGATCTTGAAGTCGCGGAAGCCGACTTCTTCGAACAGCGAGGCTTCCCAGACGGCTGATTCGACCAGCGCCTGCGGGGTCGCCCGGCCGTCAAAGTGGTGGTCATCGACTGGACCGAGATCGGCGCCCCGCCGCCCACGGCCACCGCCCCGACGTTGATCCGCCGGGAGGGCCGCCGGGTGGCCAGACGCGGTGGCGCTTCGGGCATTCCCAGCGAGACCGGCACCCTGACAGCACGCCAGCACGACGCCCGATGCCGCCGGAGGGCGCAAGCGGGGAGTGGGGCGCCTCGCTGCCTGCGCTTTGTGGTATAACGCGCTTGATCGACCACCTCCGTGTCGGTTGGGAACAGTGTCGCCGCCCCTGTCTCACTTCGGCGGCGAAGGCCCCAGGCAGTCAACTGAAGGGATCATGCAGACATGACTCGAATCAGGAAGCTCTCTATCATGCTGGTCTCCGCCATCGCTCTAAGCTCTGTGATTCTCCCAGGCGGGGCGCTCAGCACAAACAATCCGCGAGCCACCGCGGCGGCATCGCAAACTCCCTGTTCCACATCTACCACATCAAAAGGATACCCGGGTTATGGGACGACAGTTTTCCCGATGGTGGCCGTCGCCTCAAATGGCAGCCTGAATTGCAGAATCCATTATGGGCACTCCGGGAATGGCGTCCGGGCACCGCAGAACGGCCTCGCCTTCACAGACTACAACTTGCGAGCCACTCCACCCGCGTACAAGTATGCCAAATACCTGATCGGCGGCGGCACCGCCCTGGCCGCCAACAACTGGGGTATCGACGGGGTATTCGGGAACGACGCGCGCGCGGTCTCCTACTTTGGAGAGGGCTACATCCGAAACAATGGCGTCAAATGGCTGGTCTATAGACCAGGCCTGGAGTTCGCTGTGGCGCTCGGTGTTTACGCTTACAATTGACTATGACGCCAAGTGGCGGGACCACTGACCGGCACCGGGCATGGCCCAGTGGGCGGCTATCTGATCGCACCTTGGCGCCGCGCCGAACCCCGCCGGAGAACTGGCGGCGTGTGCTTAGGCTGGCGCCTGGCCGTGGTGCGCTGCTTCGCAGTTTATCGGCGGCTCTGGGCCTGGTTCTAAGCGGATTGGGCATGGTGGCGTGCCAAGTCGACGACCAAAGCCCTCCAGCTACGGCGCCGAACAGCCCGGCACCAAAGAGCGCAACCCCGGCGACTGCCACGATGCCGGCCGAGATGCCGGAGAGCCGTGCTTGGATCGAACGCCCTGACCTCCCACTGGACTATTACGCGGACTTGGTGGTTCAAGCTGACCTGCAGATGAGTTCAGCTGCCACCGCAGACAACGGCGCGTGGGAGATTGAGCAGGAGAAGGCGATCGCTGACTGCATGAAACGCAACGGCTTCGAATACCACCCGCGCCAGGTTGAACTGCTCGAAGAAGGCGACGACGTCTCGTACAGCGGTCACCGGTTGTGGATCCCGTGGTTGGCAGATGACATAGCGGACGTCGAGCGCTGGGGCTATGGCTATTCTTATCCGGAGACAACCGCGACCCAAGCAGAAGCTGGCGCCACCGCCGAACCCGATCCAAACGAAGAGTATGTTGCCTCGTTGAGCAGCGCGGCCCAGGACGAGTACCGCCGTGCTTTGATGGGCGCCGATTTGGCTGAGTACTACATCTCGGAGAGTTATTCGAGCGGCGCGGAGATTCCTGAGATGGGTGGCTGCTGGGCGGAAGCTATAGATGCGGTCCCCTCGCCCGTGGACCTAGCTATGCAAACGTCCCCGACGACTGTATACGAGGGCTTGATCAGCGATATGCGGGATCACGCTGGCGACCCATACGGCAATGCGTTCTCGCGACGTGAAGAAGTCGATGCGCTGGACGGCGAATGGCGTGAGTGTTTTGCGGAGGCCTTCCCCTCCGCCCTGCCGGGCGGAGACGCGCCTTCAGGTGTGCTAGGCATGTTTGGAGGACCGACGGGCGCTCGCGAATTGGCCTTCAACACGAATGCGGATGGCCAGATTTGGGACGGCCCTTATGAGGAGATTCCGATGGAATACGCGTCCCTAACGGCCACTGCCAGGGAGGTGGCGATAGCTGTGCGAGATTTCGAATGCAGAGTGGAGACCAATTACGTCGAGCGCTTCCTGGATTTAGAACGCGAGGCCCAAGAGGCGTACATCGGCGCACATAGGGCAGAACTGGACGAGATGGCCGCCGCTCTGCAGCAGTACATTGGCGGAAGCGGATAGATTCACGCGCCGGTGCCGACCGCGCGGTCGGCCGCCACAAGGCAGCCGCCACAAGGCAAAGGTGTGCAAACCGACGCGGCGCTCGAACGCCTCGCGCTGGCGGCCGCGGCGCCTATCCAACTGTGACGGGCCGGTTCACGGGTACCAGGCGGTCACGTCGGCCACCACCAGGATGACGGTCATCAGGATCAGCAGGCCAACAACGACATAGGTCAGGGGCATCAGGCGGGCCGAGTCGGCCGGACCGGGCGGGGGGCGGCCGCGCCAGCGGGCGATGGTCCGCCGACCGCCCTCGAACAGGGTGTTGGCCACATGGCCGCCGTCCAGCGGCAGGAGCGGCAGCAGGTTGAACATCCACAGAGCCAGGTTGACGGCGGCGCCGAGTTGCAGCCAGGTGCCCCAGCGCAGCCGGTTGCCGTCGATCGCGGTGCCCTCGGTGTCGACTGCGGCGACCTCGCCCGATATGCGCGCGATCCCGACGATCGAGACCGGCGAGTCAGGGCTGCGCTCGTTGCCCTCGATCAGGTCGACCAGGGTCTCCCAGACCGCCACCGGCAGGCCGGCGTAGAGTTTGGCCGAGGTCGCGACCTGTTGCCAGAGCACCTCCGGCACCCGGCTGAGCGGCTGCTTGATCAATTCCAGGTCGCCGGCCGTGACCCCGATCACGACCCTCGCGTCAGCCGTCCCGGCGGCCACCTCCAGCGGCGTGACCTCGAGGTTGATCCGCTCGCCGGCCCGTTCGACGGTCACCGCGACGGGCTCGGGGCGGGCCTGGCCGACCCGGCGCAGCAATTCGTCCCAATCCCGCACCGGTTTGCCGTCCCAGCCCACGATCCGGTCGCCAGCCCTCAGCCCGGCCGCCTGGGCCGGGGTCTCGACCGCCCCGCCGCCGCCGCAGTCCGCCGCCGCGCCGTCGGCCGTGACGCACTCGGTGACGCCGCCGATGGCGTTGGAGTAGTTGTAGGCGCCGACCCCCGACAGCGCCACGGCCAGGAAGACCAGCGCCAGAATCAGGTTCATGGTCGGCCCGCCCAGCATGACGACCAGTTTGCGCGGCGCCGACAGCCGGTAAAAGGCCCGGTCCGCGACGCCCTCGAAGTTGCCCGATGCCGCGCCCGCCGTCCCAGCGCCGCCGCACATGGCGCCTGGCGCCGTGGCTGGTCCGATGCCGCCGTCCGCCAACTTGGCGGCGTGCTCGGCCAGGTCGTCGCGGGTGGCCTCGCGGGCGGCATCGGCCAACTTGGCCCGCCAACCGGTCTTGGCGGCGCGCGGCGAGCGGTCCGGCGAATACATTCCGATCATGCGGATGTAGCCGCCGAGCAGGATCCACTTGATGCCGTACTCGGTCTCGCCGAGCCT
>JAIROU010000305.1 GCA_031257375.1 Bifidobacteriaceae bacterium | reverse complement strand
GCCCCGCCCGCCGCCTCGCCGCCGCGCCGGGAGGTTTTCGCGGTGGCCGATGCCGCCTTCGCCGCCCGCCGCAAGACCTTGCGCGCCGCTCTGGCCGGGTTGGCGGGCGGTTCGGCGCGGGCGGAAGCGGCCTTGCGGGCGGCCGGGATCGATCCGATGGCCCGCGGCGAGACGCTGTCGGTGGGCGACTTCGCGCGCCTCGCCAGCGCCATGAACCTGGCTGACGGCGCGTTGACCAACTCTCGGCGCTGTGACGTGGCCGACGCCGAGGTCGGCATCGGGACAAGTGCCTGTGCGGACGTGGAGACCGGCAGGGCGGTCGCAGGCGGGGCGGCGCCGGATCCGGCTGACGGCGTTGGGGGCGGCCATGGGCGGGGTTGAAGCGGTGGCCTCGGCGCCGGCCAAGATCAACTTGGCCCTGCGGGTGGGCGCTCGGCGGTCTGACGGGTTCCATCCCCTGAACAGCTTGTTCCACGCCGTTGACCGGTGGGAGCGGGTCTCGGTGCGGTCGGGGCGAGGCAGCCGGGACGAGTTGGCGGTGCGCGGGCCGGGGGCCGACATGGTGCCCCTCGACTCCTCCAACCTGGCCTTGCGGGCGGCCGCTTGGCTGCGCCGGGCGGCCGGGGCGGGAAACCCCGGTGCGGCCGCCCCGGTGCGCTTGACGATTGACAAGACCATTCCGGTGGCGGGCGGATTGGCCGGCGGCAGCGCCGATGCGGCCGCCGCCTTGATTGCGCTGAATCGGTTTTGGGACCTCGGTTTGAGCCGGGCGCGGCTGGTCGAATTGGCGGGGGAACTCGGCTCGGACGTGCCGTTCGCGGTGGTCGGCGGCTGCGCCATCGGCACCGGCCGGGGCGAGTCGCTGGCGCCGGTGGCCCACCGGGGTCGGTTCGAGTGGGTCTTGGCGACCAGTCCGGAGGGGCTGTCGACGCCACGGGTCTTCGGGCGGTTTGACGAGCTTTGCCTGGCTCGCGGCCCGGAGCCGGCGCCCATCCCGCCCGGGCTGCTGGCCGGCCTGGCCGCCGGCGACCCAGACCTGGTTGGCGCGAATCTGGTCAACGACCTCCAGGCGGCGGCCCTCGCACTCCGCCCGGAACTGGAAGGGGTCATCGAGGCGGCCCGCGAGGCCGGCGCCTGCGGCGCCATCGTCTCCGGCTCCGGCCCAACGGTCGCCTGCCTGGCCGCCACGGCCGAGGCGGCCGATGCCCTGGCCGCCGACTTGCGCGGGCGGCTGGCCGACCTCAGCCCCGGCGCTGGCCTCATCCGTGCGGCCGGCCCGGCCGCCCAGTGACCCGCCGCCTGCCCCAACCAATCCGGCCGCTGGAGGCGATCCCCCACCGGGCCACGCCGACTGGCGATTGCGCCCCAAGAGCCTCGCGCCGATCAGCCACGCCGACATGAAACGCCTGCGCGACATGCTCGAAGCCTTCGGCTCCACCCAAGAAGGACCAAAAGCCTACCCGACAGGATGACCCGGACAGCCCATATACAGTCAAAACTGCCGGGTTTAGGACAAAAGGCATGCCAGACCATAGACACCGCGCGAAGGGCGCCGCTATCATGGCACTACCCGCTCAGCGGGTTCGGCGTGGTCCGCAAGGTGGCGGACCGCCGTCGGCGCCCCGATCCCCCAACGGAGAGGTGATCATGAGGAACGGCCTGCAACCGGCCAACGAGATTTCGCGCGCCACCGGCGCCAAGGTCGAAGGCGATCGGCCCCCCGGCGGCGTCGACCCGGACAAGTTGGCCCGGGTGGCGGCCGCGATCGACCAATACGGCGGCGCCAAGGACAGCCTGATCCAGGTGCTCCACCTGGCCCAGACCGTCAACGGCTATCTGCCGCCGAGCCTGATCAGGTTCATCGCCGCGCGGATGGGGCTGCCGGTCTCGCAAGTGGCGGGCGTGGTGACGTTCTACTCGTTCTTCTCCACGGCGCCCCGCGGCGACCACATGATCCGGGTCTGCCTGGGGACGGCTTGTTACATCCGGGGCGGCAAGCAACTGGTCGACCACCTTCAGGACGCGCTGGGGGTCGCGGTGGGCGGCGTGACGGCGGACCTGAAGTTTTCCTGCGACGTGGCGCGCTGCATCGGGGCCTGCGGTTTGGCCCCGGCCGTCATGATCGACGATGCCGTCCACAAACAGGTGACGCCCGCCAAGTTGGACGCGATACGCGCGGCGTACTGACAAGGATGCCCAAGAAGGAGCTAAAACCACTGTGACCATTACGACGCGGCTTGCCACTGTTGAAGACCTGAGGCGGGTCAAGGAGTCCTACCAGTCCCACCTTTCCAAGTTCAAGTATCAGGCCCTGGTTTGCGGCGGCACCGGTTGCGTCGCCGCCAACTCCGCCGCCGTGGCGGCCGCCTTGAAACAGGCGGTGGCGCGCCACGGGTTGGAGGACCAGGTGACCGTCATCCAGCGCGGGTGCATGGGCACCTGCGCGGTCGGCCCGGTGGTGTATGTGCTGCCGGACGAGTCCTATTACGCCGAGCTCACGCCGGACAAGATCGAACAGATCGTGGTCAGCCACTTCGTCCACGGCCGACCGGTCGAGAAATTCGCCTTCTATGACACCATCCAGGGCAAGCACGCCCTCGACATCAAACAAGTCGCCTTCTTCCGCGACCAGCAGCGGGTCGCCCTGCGCAACTGCGGCGTGATGGACGTGGAGCGCGTCCAGGCCTACATCGCCCGGGACGGCTACACCGCCATCGCCAAGGCGCTGCGGGACGGCCCCGCCGCCACCGTCGCGGAGATCAAGCGGTCGGGGCTCAGGGGCCGCGGCGGCGCCGGCTTCCCGACCGGGGTGAAATGGGAGGCCTGCATGAAGTCCGAGGCCGCCCAGAAATACATCGTCTGCAACGCCGACGAGGGCGACCCGGGCGCGTTCATGGACCGCAGCATCTTGGAGGGCGACCCGCACACGGTCATCGAAGGCATGATGATCGCCGGCTTCGCCATCGGCGCTGACCAGGGCTTCGTCTATCTGAGGGCGGAGTACCCGATCGCCGTCCAGCGGTTGGAGGAGGCGATCGACCAGGCGCGCCAGGCGGGGCTCTTGGGCCAGCCGTTGTTCGGGACCGATTTCTCATTCGACCTGGCGATCCGGATCGGGGCGGGGGCCTTCGTCTGCGGCGAGGAGACGGCCTTGATGAACTCCATCGAGGGCTTGCGCGGCGAACCCCGCCAGAAGCCGCCGTTCCCCTTCGAGAGCGGCTTGTTCGGCTGCCCGACCATCATCAACAACGTCGAGACCCTGGCCAACGTGCCGCCCATCATCCTCAAGGGCGCCGAGTGGTACGCCGGGATCGGCACCGAGACGTCCAAGGGGACCAAAGTCTTCGCGCTGGCGGGCGACATAGTCAACACCGGGATTGTCGAAGTGCCGATGGGCACGTCGATGGGGGATCTGCTGTTCACGATTGGCGGCGGGATCCCGGGCGGCAAGCGGCTGAAGTCGGTCCAAGCCGGCGGCCCCTCCGGCGGCTGCATCACCAAGGAGTTCCTGAACACGCTGGTGGACTACGAGTCGATCGTCAAACTGGGCGCGATCATGGGCTCGGGCGGCCTGGTCGTGATGGACGAGGACACCTGCATGGTCGACACGGCCCGCTACTTCATGGACTTCATCCAGGACGAATCGTGCGGCAAGTGCGTCCCCTGCCGCATTGGGACCAAGCGCCTGCTGGAGATCCTGACCCGGATCACCGAGGGCGCGGGCGAAGACGGCGACATCGAACTGATGCAGGAGTTGTGCTTCTTCATCCAACAGACCGCCATGTGCGGCCTCGGGCAATCCGCCCCCAACCCGGTGATGAGCACCATCACCTACTTCCGGGAGGAATACGAGGAGCACATCGCGGAGAAGCACTGCCGGGCCGGGGTGTGCGCGAACCTGTTCGTCTCGCCCTGCCAGAACGCCTGCCCGGTCTCGGTCGACATCCCCGGCTACCTGGCCCTGCTGGCCCAGGGCCGTTTCAGCGAGGCCTACCAACTGATCCGGCGCGAGAACCCGCTGGCCGCGGTGTGCGGAACCATCTGCACCCATCCGTGCGAAGACAAGTGCCGCCGCGCCCAGACCGACGAGGCGCTGGCCATCTGCTCGCTGAAACGCTTTGTGGCCGACCAGGCGTTCTTGGCCGGTGACTTGGCGCCCGGCGGCGGCGCCAACGCCGGCGCCAACCCGAAGACCGGCCTGAGCGTGGGCGTGGTGGGCGCCGGGCCGTCCGGCCTGACCTGCGCCCACTACTTGGCCCGGCTCGGCCATGAGGTGGTGGTCTACGACCGGGCGCCTGTGGCCGGCGGCGTCCTGGCCTACGGAATCCCCGAATACCGGCTGCCGATGGAGGTCCTGGCCCGCGAGATCGACCTAATCCGGGCCGAGGGCGTCGAGATCCGGTTGAACACCGAAGTCGGCCGGGACGTCACCCTCGGCCAACTCAGGCAAGCTCATCAGGCGGTCTACGTGGCCGCCGGGGCGCAGGCGCCGAACCGGCTGGGGATTGAGGGCGAGGACCTGCCGGGGGTTGTCGACGGCCTGGAGTTCCTGCGCCGGGCCAACCTTGGGGCCAGCGTTGGGCGCGCCGCCCGGGTGGGGCAGACGGTTGTGGTGGTCGGCGGCGGCAGCACCGCCTTCGATGCCGCGCGCGCGGCCGTTCGCTTGGGCGCCGACAAGGTTGTGATCGCCTACCGGCGCGAGGTCCAGGACATGCCCGCCGACGAGTCGGAGATCCGCCAGGCGTTGGAAGAGGGCGTCGAGATCCGGCCGCTGACCGCGCCGGTGAAGGTGCTGGGCGGCGCGCGGGCGCAGGCGCTTGAGTGCGTCAGCATGGAGCTGAAGGGTTTCGACAAGGCCGGCCGGCGGCGGGTCCAGCCGATTGAGGGATCCAGCCTGCGGATCGACTTGGACACGCTGATCGTGGCGGTTGGGCAGTCGCCCGACCGGTCTTTCATGGACGCCGATGCCGCGGGCGGGGCCGCGGGCGGGGCCGCCGGTGGCGCCGTCGCGGGCGGGGCCTTCCCGCGCGGGGCACTCCCGCAGGGGGTCTTCGCGGGCGGCGACTTCGTGCGCGGGGCCGATGTCGCGATCACGGCCATCGCGGACGGGAAGAGGGCCGCCGCCCAGATCGACGTCTACTTGGGAGGCAAAGGCGTCCTGAACAAGGGCGCGCCGGTCGAGTTCCCCGCGCCGCCAGCCACCGCCGGCCAGATCGAGCCGCACGCCCGCTTCCCGATGCAGGTCCTGAGCCCTGAGGACCGGGTCGACAACTTCGAGGAAGTGATCAAGGGCTTCAACGAATTGGACGCCGTCGCCGAATCCAAGCGCTGCCTGCGCTGCGACAGGAGGTAAACCGTGGTCAATCTGTCAATCGACGGCCTGCCGGTCGAAGCCGCGGACGGCGCCACCATCTTGGAGGCCGCCAAACAGAACGACATCAACATCCCGACCCTGTGCTATTTGGAAGGCGTCCACGCCGTCGGCGCCTGCCGGGTCTGCGTGGTCGAGGTGGAGGGCGCGCGCACCCTTCAGGCCTCGTGCATGGTCCCGGCGCGGGACTCCATGGTGGTCCGGACGGCCACCAAGACCGTGCGGGGCGCCCGTAAGATGCTCTACGAGCTCATAATGTCCGACCACCCGGGCGCCTGCCTCAGTTGCGTCCGCAACCAGAATTGCGAACTGCAAAGCCTGGGCGGGCGCCTGGGCGTGCGCGAATCCCGCTTCGAGAGCCGGACCAGGCCCGGCGTCTTGGACCTGACGCCTTCTATCGTCCGCGACACGGGCAAGTGCATCTTGTGCCGCCGCTGCGTGACGGTCTGCAACGAGGTTCAGCAGGTCGGCGTCCTCAACGCCCAGAACCGCGGCTTCCAGACGGTGGTGGGCCCGGCCATGGACCTGTCGATGAGCGATGTCGACTGCTCCTATTGCGGCCAGTGCACCGTGGTGTGCCCGGTCGGGGCGTTGAGCGAGGCCGACGCCACCGGCCCGGTCTGGCGCGCTTTGGACGACCCGTCCAAGCGCGTCGTGGTGCAGGTGGCGCCCGCCATCCGGGTGGCCTTGGGCGAGGAGTTCACGATGCCGCCGGGGACGTTGGTGACCGGGAAGCTGGCCACCGCTTTGCGACGGTTGGGGTTCGATGACGTGTTCGACACGAACTTCGCCGCCGAC
>JAIROU010000304.1 GCA_031257375.1 Bifidobacteriaceae bacterium | reverse complement strand
GCCGGGCGGCGCGGCATCGGCGGCGAGGGCGCCTGAGATGACCAGACTGGCCTTGCGGAACCTGGCCGCCCACGCCGGGCGGTACGGCATGTCGCTGCTGGCGGTGGTGCTGGGGATCGCCTTCTTGTCCGGGACCATGCAGCTGCGGGAGGGCATCAGCCAAGCCTTTGACGAGTTGTTCGCCTTCCAGTTCGACGCCGACGCCTACGTCGTCCCGGCGCGGGACGGCCAGCCGGTGCTGGAGGACGACTGGGCCGGCGGGCCGGTCGATCAGGCGGTGCCGTTGAACGCCTCGGCGCTGGCCGCGGCCGTCGAAGGAGTTGACCGGGTGGTGGCGGACGTGCGCGGCGCCGCCATCCTGGCCGGGGCGGACGGCACTCCCATCGCCGGGACCGGCGCGGGCGGCCCGGGCCTGGGCCTCAGCTGGGATTCGGCCGATGGGCGGGCGGACTTGCGGCTCAGCGTCGGCCGGGCGCCCGCCGCGCCCGGCGAGGTCGCGGTCATGGACGACACGGCCTCGCGCGGCGACCTCGCGCTCGGGGACGCGACCACGGTGTTCACCGGCGCGCAAGTGGCCGACGTGACCGTGGTCGGCATCATGGAGTCCGATGCCGCCGGGTTCTTGGGCGCGTCGCTGACGTTTTTCCCGGCTCGGCAAGCGCTTGACTTGTACGCGCCGGGCGGCGGGGTGGCTCGCCTGGCCGTCCACTCCGAGTCGCTGACGGCCCCGGCCTTGGTCGAGCGCCTCAACGCCGCCCTCGACGGCGATGAGACGGTGGCGGTCAGCGGCGACCGGCTGCGGGAGGACTACAAAGCCGAGATGCGCGACCAGATCGGCGCGATCGGGGCGCTGCTGTCGGTCTTCGCCGTGGTGGCGCTGCTGATCGGCGGTTTTGTGATCTTCAACACCTTCTCGATCGCGGTCCGCCAGGAGACCGCCCGGTACGCTTTGCTGCGGTCGCTCGGGGGCTCCGGGGCACAGGTGTCCGGGCTGGTGCTGGTCCAGGGCGCGGTCATCGGCGCGATCGGCTCGGCCCTTGGGATTCTGGCCGGGAAGGGCCTGGCCACCTTGGCCATGCGCGGCTTCGGGGCGATCGGGATATCGCTCGGGGACCGGTCGGGCAGCCGCTGGAGCGACATCGTCCTGGCCTTGGCGGTCGGGGTGGCCGCGACCGGGCTGGCGGCGGCCGTGCCCGCCCGGCGGGCGGCCAGGATCGCGCCGATCGAGGCGCTAAGACAAGCCGACAGCGAGTTCGGCCAGCCGCTGCGGCTGCGGGCCTGGCTGGGCGGCGCCATGCTGGCGGCCGGGGCCGGGCTGGCGGCGGCCGGGGCGGCGGCCGACCCAGCCTCGGGAAGGCTGGTGGCCTTGGGCGCGCTCGGCCTGGTGGGCGGCGCGGTGGTGGCCGGACCGGCCCTGACAGCGGGCGCCGGGCGAGCGGCATCGGCGGTGTTGGACCGCCTGTGGCGGCCGGCCGGGCGGCTGGCGGCGCGCAACCTGAGGCGCAACCCGAGGCGCGGCGCGGCCACGGCCAGCGCCTTGATGATCGGATTGGCGCTGGTCAGCGCGGCCGCCGTGGCCGCCAACTCAATGCGGGCCTCGACCGTCGACAAAGTCGCGGAGGCCATGAAGGCGGACTTGGTGCTGTCCGGGGTGATCGGCGGGCCGCTGCCCCAGCCGGTCGTCCCGGCCGCGGCCGGGATCGCGGGCGTGGCGCGGGTCGACTCCTTGCTGGTCGGCCTGGCCCAGGCCGACGGCCTGCCGGTCGCCGCGACCTCGGTGCCGACCGCCGCCATTGGCGACACCATTGAGATGGACTGGGCCGGCGGCTCCGACTGGGCGCCGCTCCAGAACGGCCAGTTGATGGTCCGCCGGGCCGCCGCCCGCGAGCGCGGCTGGCAGGTCGGCGACGCGGTGTCGCTGTCCGGCGAGGCTGGCGCGGCCGAACTTGGGATCGGCGGCCTCTACCAGCGCGGGCTCGGCGGCGAGGACGTGATGATGTCGGCCGAGGTCTTCGAGCGGGTGGTCGGGCCGCCGGGCGAGGCGGCCTACCAGGCCTTGATCCGGTTCGAGGCCGGGGCGGACGCGGCTGCGGTCCGCCAGCGGGTGGCGGCGGCGGTCGCGCCCTTCATGGTCGTCTCGGTCCAGGATCGGGCCGAATTGATGGCCGAGAACGGCTCGATGGTTGACACCATCTTGGCCGCCGCCTACGCGCTGCTGGCCCTGTCCGTGGTGGTGGCGGTGCTCGGCGTGGTCAACACCATGGCCCTGTCGGTGATCGAGCGCCGCCGCGAGTTCGGCCTGCTCCGGGCGATCGGCTTGGCCCGCGCGCGAACAGCGGCGACTGTGGTCCTGGAATCGGTGCTGCTGGCGGCCGGCGGCGCGGTCACTGGCGCCGCCATCGGCGCCGGGATCGGCGCGGCCCTGGCCCGCTGCCTGCGCGACCAGGGCATGACCGAATTGGCCATCCCCTTGGGCCAGCTGGCCCTGATCGTGGCCCTTGGCCTGGTGGCCGGGGCCGTCGCGGCCATCACCCCAGCCGTCCG
>JAIROU010000223.1 GCA_031257375.1 Bifidobacteriaceae bacterium | reverse complement strand
GCCCCGCCGCACCTGGCGCCTGGCGCCACGTGCGGCCCGGAGCATCCCGGCCCGGCCCGCCCCGCCCCGCCCCAGCCCCGCCGCACCTGGCGCCTGGCGCCACGTGCGGCGCGGAGCATCCCGCCCCGGGGGCATCGGGCAAAAAAAGGGCCACGCGCAGGTTGCGACAATGCAACAATTGGCTGCGGGAACGCTGAATTGTGCCCAAGAGCCGCCGGTCGGCCCTATTCTTTAGCCCAATGGTTCGCGCACGGGCGCGAGCCCTTATCCAGGCCACTCGGCCATCGACCAAGACATTGAAGGAGTTGAATATGGCAATTCGGCATAGGAAACTGGCCGCTATCGGAGCGGGGATGGCGGCCTTGGCGCTGGCCCTGACCGGCTGCAGCGGCCCTGACACGGACGACGCGGCCGGCTCGAGCGGGTCCGCCAGCGGGGACGCCGATCAGGCGAACCTCGGCGGCACCGTCACAATCGGCTGGAACGAGGTCATGAAATCGTTGAACTTCCAGTCATCCCACGGCCACTCCGTGGCCAACGCCATGATCACGTACCCGACCAGGGCCAATTGGGCCTATTACGACCAGGATGTGAACTTCGTCAAGAACACCGCCTTCGGCGAGATGGTGATGGAGTCAGAGGATCCGCTGACGGTCAGGCAGACCATCAACCCGGACGCCAAATGGTCGGACGGAGCCCCCTTGCACGCGGCCGACATGCTGCTCGAATGGGCCGCCCGGTCCGGCGTTTTCAACGACGCGGCGGAAGAAGACATCCTAAAGGACCCCGAGGGGGGACAGATAACCGGCGTCACCGAGGGCAAGGTCTACTTTGACGCCAGCGATCCGGGCATCGCCCTGATCACCGAGACGCCGACCATCTCCGAGGACGGCAAGGAGATCACCTTCGTTTACTCAGAGCCGTTCCCGGACTGGCAATACAATCTGGCCGATTACGGGCTGCCCGCGCACGTGATCGGCAAGCGCGCGCTCGGGATCACCGATCCGGCCGAGGCGCAGGCGGCCGTCGTCAAGGCCATCCAAGACAACGACCGGGCCGCGTTGGAGAAGATCGCCTCCGTCTGGAGCTTCGACTTCGACATGTTCTCCATGCCCACGGGCGACGACGTGGAACTGACCGTCTCCTGCGGCCCCATGATCATGACCGACTATGTCGAGAACCAGTACATCACCTTGAAGAAGAACCCCGATTTCACCTGGGGCGAGCCGGCCAAGATCGACGAGTTGATCATCCGCTACAACGAAGACCCGATGGCCCAGGTCCAAGCCCTTGAGAACGGCGAGCTTGACATAATCGCGCCCCAGGTCACGGCCGACGTCCTGGCGGCCGTCCAGGCGATCGACGGGGTTGAGTACTTGTCCGGCTACGACGGGGCGTACGAGCACGTCGATTTGACCTTCAACAACGGCGGCCCGTTCGACCCGGCCACCTACGGCGGCGACGAGGAGAAGGCGCGGAAGGTCCGCTTGGCCTTCTTGAAGACAATCCCGCGCCAGAAGATTGTCGACACGCTGATCAAGCCGACCCAGCCGGCGGCGGAGGTCCGCAACTCCTACAACCTGGTGCCGGGCTCGCCGACCTATGACGCGACCGTCGCCGCCAACGGCTATCTGGACTACTCCGCCGTCGACATCGAGGGCGCCAAGGCCCTGCTGGCCGAGGTCGGTGTGCCCAACCCGGAGGTCCGCTTCCTTTACGGCAAGTCCAATTCCAGGCGCGCCCAGCAGTTCCAGTTGATTTACGAGTCCGCCACCGAGGCTGGTTTCGTGGTGATAGACGATGGCGACGACGAGTGGGGCCTGAGGTTGAAAGATGGCACCTACGACGCCTCGCTTTTCGCCTGGCAGACCGAGTCGATGGCGGTTTTCGAGCCCGCCGCGAACTTCATCACCACCGGGCAGAACAACTACTCGGGCTTCTCCAACGCGCAGGTGGACGCGCTCTACGACGAGTTGGCGACCGAGACCGACCCGGCCCGCCAACAGGAGATCAACACCGAGGTCGAGAAGATCCTGCTGGAGCAGGGCTTCGGCATCACGATTTTCCAGTTCCCGTCCGTGGTGGCGTGGAACGCCTCCAAGGTCAAGAACGTCTCGCACACCCCGATCGCCCAGGGCGTGCTGTGGAACTTCTGGGACTGGGAGGTTGTCAAGTCCTGACCTTTTGAAGGGGCGCCGGGCTTGAGCTTCTTGGGCTCGTGGGCCGGCCGCTCGCGAGGGGCGGGGCGCCATCGCGGCGCCCCGCCCATTTCAATTGTCAGTCCGCGTGGATATGCTGGCCCCCGTGTTTTCTTTCATCGCCCGCCGAGTCGCCGTTGGGTCGGTTGTGCTGCTGGGCGCGACGTTCATAGTCTTCATGATGGTCGCGTGGGCGGTCGACCCGCTGGCTGACCTCAGGACGTCCAATGTGCCCAACAAGCAGTTCTTGATCGAGCAGCGCACCGAGGCGCTCGACCTGGACATGGCCCCGGTCCTGCGCTATTTCAAGTGGCTCGGCAACGTGGTGGCGTACCTGTGGGGCCAGGGCACTTTCGGCGTCGCGGTCACCAACGGCCAGCCCGTCGCGGACCAACTGGCGGTGGCCGTGCCGACCACCCTGAAGCTGGTGTCCGCCTCGGTGGTCCTGGCAATCCTGCTCGGGGTGACGGTGGGGATTGTCACAGCGCTGCGGCAGTATTCCTCGTTCGACTACCTGACCACCTTCTTCACCTTCCTGTTCTACTCCCTGCCGGCCTTCTGGGTGGCGGTCCTGCTCAAGCAATTCGGCGCCATCCGGTTCAACGATTTCTTGGCCGATCCGCGTGTGCCCATCTGGGCGGTGGCGCTGGTCGCCCTGGCGGTGGGCGGCCTGGCGGCGATGGTGGCGGCCGGCCGGCCGCGCGGCCGGCTGATCATCGGCCTGGTCGCCTTCGCCGGCGCGGCCGCGGTCATGGGCTACATCTCGGCCAGCAACTTCCTGCTCGAGCCCGGCCTGGGAATTGTCGGGGTGACTTTGACTGGGGCGGGCGCGGCGGTCGCGCTTGCCGCCCTGACCGCCGGGCTGTCGAACCGGCGCGCGCTGTGGGCCTCCCTCAGCACGGTGGCGGTGGGGGCGGCCCTGTATTTCCCGCTCCAATACGCCTTCGTCCACGCCTCGTGGCCGGTCCTGCTGGGGCTTTGGGCGACATCGGCGGTGGTCGGCGTGGCCGCCGGACTGGCCTGGGGCGGCGACGACAGGTTTGTCTCGGCCCGGACGGCCGCCCTGACGGGCTTGGTGATGTCGGTGTTCGTCTTCGCCGACCGGTTGATGAAGGCGTGGCCGTCTTACGTCGGCCACCCTCGCGTCAACGGCCGGCCGATCGGCACCCTGGGGGCGGTCACCCCGGAATTGGGGGGCACCTTCTGGCTCAGCGCCACCGACGTGCTGACCCATTTGGTCCTGCCCACCACCGCGCTGGTGCTGATCTCCTTCGCCAGTTACACCCGCTACACCCGCGCATCCATGCTCGAGGTGATGAATGCGGACTACATTCGCACGGCGCGGGCCAAGGGCCTGGGGGAGCGCACCGTGGTGGTCCGCCACGCCTTCAGGAACGCGCTGATCCCGCTGGCCACGGTCATCCCGATCGACATCGCCCTGATCTTTGGCGGCGCCATCATCACCGAGCGGATCTTTTCCTGGCGGGGCATGGGGACCATGTTCATCGAGGCGTTGCGGCAGGGCGAGATTTACTCGGTCATGGGCTATTTCTTGGTCACAGCGGCCCTGGCCATTAGCGCGAACATCGTGGCCGACCTCATCTACGCGGGCCTCGACCCGAGAATTCGGGTGAACGCATGAGCCAGAACCAGGTCCCCGCCCCGGACGCGGCCCCCGCCCCGGACGCGGTCCCCGCCCCGGACGCGGCCCCGGAACCAGTCGCCGGCGGGCTGGCGAACTTGACCGGCCTCCTGCCCCAGGGCGACCTGGCCGCGGGCGCCGGCGAGAACGCCATCGAGCTCAAAGCCACCGAGGGGCTCTCGCAAGGCCAGATCGTGCGGCGGCGCTTTTGGCGCCACCGCGGGGCGATCGTCGCGATGGTCTTCCTGGCGGGCATCATCGTGCTGGTCACCACGTCGATCGGCTGGGGGCCCATCCCCGGCTGGTGGAAGCACAACTACTCGTCCACCTACCCGATCGTCAATCCGGGCGGCGCCCCCACGCTGGTCGTCTCGCTGACCGAAGGCGTTCACATCGGCGAGCATCCGTTCGGACAGGACACCGTTGGCCATGACATGTTCGCCATGACCATGCGCGGCGCTCAGCAGTCGCTCACCGTGATGGTCCTGATCGGGTTGCTGGCCACGGTGATCGGCGTGCTGGTGGGCGCCACGGCCGGATTCTTCCGGGGCAAGGCGGACACCTTGCTGATGCGTTTCACCGACATGATGATCGCCATCCCAGTCATGGTGATCGGCCTGGTGCTGGGCCACTGGGTGAACGGCGCCTCGGCCTTGACCCTGGGCTTGGCCCTGGCGTTCGTCCAGTGGATGGCCATGAGCCGGCTGGTCCGGGCCGAGTTCCTGAGCCTGAGGGAACGCGAGTTCGTCGACGCCGCCAGGGTGGCCGGAGCGTCCAGCACCCGGATCATTGTCAAGCACATCCTGCCGAACGCGGTCGGCGTGATCATCGTCAACGCGACCCTGCTGATGTCGGTGGCGATCTTGCTGGAGACGGCGCTGAGCTACCTCGGCTTCGGCATCCACTTCCCGGACATCTCGCTCGGCAACCTGATCTCGGAGTATCAGTCCGCCTTCGCCCAACGGCCCTGGCTGTTCTGGTGGCCCGGCTTCTTCATCATCACCATCGCCCTGAGCGTGAACTTCATCGGGGACGGCCTGCGCGACGCCTTCGACCCGCGCCAGCGCCGCATCCCGTCGAAACGCAAAATGGCCCGCGCGGCCCGGAAGGCGGCGGCGCGATGACTGCCCAATCGAACGACCGGCCCGCCCAGCCCCGGCCCGAGCCGATCCTGCGCGTCAGCGGTCTGAACGTCGACTTCTACGTCGAGGGCGAATGGTTCCCGGCCGCCATCGACGTGGGCTACGAGGTGCACGCGGGCGAGGTCGTGGCGATAGTCGGCGAATCGGGCTCCGGCAAAACCCAGTCCGCAATGGCCCTGGTCGGCTTGCTGCCGCCGAACGCGAGAGTTTCCGGCTCGGTCAAACTGGACGGCCGCGAACTGGTCGGCATGCGGGCGTCGGAGTTGCAGACCATTCGCGGCGCCCAGGTGGCGATGGTTTTCCAGGAGCCGATGACGGCGTTGAACCCGGTCTACACGATCGGTTTCCAGATCGTTGAGACGATCCGCGCCCACAGCCGGATGGCCTCGAAACGCGCCCGCGCCCGCGCCCTCGAACTGCTCCGCCTGGTCGACATGCCGGACCCGGCCACCCGGATCGACTATTACCCGCACCAGTTGTCCGGCGGCCAGCGCCAGCGCGCCATGATCGCCCAAGCCCTGGTCCTGGACCCGAAGCTGCTGATCGCGGACGAGCCCACGACCGCTCTCGACGTCACGGTCCAGGCCGAGATTCTGGGCTTGATGCGCGACCTGCGCCGCCGCATCGATTCCGGGATCATCCTGATCACCCACGACATGGGCGTTGTGGCGGACATGGCTGACCGCATTTGCGTGATGAAAGACGGCCGCATTGTCGAGGCCGGCGCGTCGCGCCAGATCTTCTACCAGCCTCGCCACCCGTACACCAAGCTCCTGCTGGCGGCCGTCCCCAAGCTCGACTTGGAGCCCGCCGATGCCGCGCCCCGGCTTCCCAGCCCGCCCGCCGATGCCGCCCGCCCGGCGTCCGCCGCGATCCGCCAGCCGCCCGCGCCACCACCCGCCCCGGCCGAGCCGGGGCTGGGGGCGGGCGGCGCGGCATCGGGCAAAGGCCTGTCCGCCGAGGCGGGCGAACCGGTCATGGCGTCCGAGGGCCTGACCCTGGAATACCCCCGGCGCGGGCGCACCGGGGCCTTCCGGGCGGTCGAGGACTTCGACCTCCGGATCGGACCGGGCGAAGTGGTCGGCTTGGTGGGCGAATCCGGCTCGGGCAAGTCAACCGTCGGCCGGGCGGTGGTCGGGCTGCTGCCGGTGCACGCGGGCTCGCTGAAGGTGGCGGGCTACCAGCTGAACGGCATCCGACCGGCCGATCTGCGGCGGGCGCGCGAGGGAGTCTCGATCGTCTTCCAGGATCCCGGGTCGTCTTTGAACCCGCGACTGCCGATCGGCCAGTCGGTCGGTGAGCCGCTGGCCCTGCAC
The DNA here is from genome assembly GCA_031257375.1 of Bifidobacteriaceae bacterium. Lineage (GTDB taxonomy): Bacteria > Actinomycetota > Actinomycetes > Actinomycetales > WQXJ01 > JAIRTF01. The sequence goes on along the minus strand of JAIROU010000223.1, from coordinate 13,258 downwards.
CGCTTGGCGCGGGGCAAGGAGCTCGACGCGCGCGTGGCCGAACTGCTGGAACAGGTCCGGCTGCCGGCCTCGCTGCGCAACCGCTACCCGCACGAGTTGTCCGGCGGTCAGCGCCAACGGGTCGGGATCGCCCGCGCCCTGGCGCTCAAGCCGAAACTGCTGATCGCGGACGAGCCGACTTCGGCGCTGGACGTGTCGGTCCAAGCCACGGTCCTGGAACTGTTCAGCGAACTGCAACAGGAGCACCATTTCGCCTGCCTGTTCATCTCGCACGATCTGGCCGTGGTCGAGTTGCTGGCCAGCCGCATCGCGGTGATGTCGAAGGGCCGCCTGGTCGAAACCGGCACGGCGGCCGAGATCCTGCGCCACCCGCGCGAGGCCTACACCCGCGAACTGATCGCCGCCGTGCCCGTGCCGGACCCGGATCTGCAAGCCCGCCGCCGCCTCGCCTTCGAGCGCCGCGCCCGCCCCTGACCAGCTATTATCCTGCGACCGCCGCCAGGCCGGCGGCCAGCGCCAAGGCCGCCCAGGCGGCCAGGGGCGCGGTGTGCCAGCGGCGAGTCGCCTCCCGGCCGGAGGCGGCCCCGGTCGGGCCGGCGTCGCGGACCTCCTGCCAGCGCTCGCGCACCACCCAGGCCAGGTCGCCGGAGGCCGTGCCGGGCAGATCGCCCGGGCGCACCGACCGCCCGGCGTCGAAGGTCGACTCGGGCAGGCGGGCGATCTCCCGCGCCGTCACCCCGCGCTGGCCGGGCGGGCGCAGGCTGGAGGGCGCCGGCGCGGCGAAAGCGGTGACCTTGCCCCGCGCGGTGTGAAGGGTCAAGGCCCATTTGGTGTCGACGCGGGTGATCGCCGCCCAGGGCACATGGTGGCTGGCCAGAACGTTGCGGACGGTCAGCCCGGAATCGTCCACGACCACCTGAGGCGCCCAGAAGACCGCCCAAGCGGTCAAGCAAACCAGCGCCAGGGTCGGCAGCGCCCGGCCGACGAGGCCAGGCTGCTCGACCGCCAGGCTGACGGCCGCCAGTCCGGCCAGCGCCCAGGCCGCCACCGCCATGGCCGGGCCGGTGCGCGGCCGATAGGTGAAAGAGGCGGCAGCCATCTCGCCCCAAACTCGCCCCGCCAGCGCTAATTCTCCGGCGAACCCTGGCCGGGCTCGGCGCGGGCGGCGATGCGGGCTTGGGCGGCGTCCAGCCAATGCTGGCAGCGGTCGGCCAGCGCCTCGCCGCGCTCCCACAGGGCCATGGCTTCCTCGAGGGTCTGCGAGCCGGCCTCGAGTGCTTGGACGACATGGACCAATTCGGCCCTGGCTTGCTCGTAGGTCAGGTCTTCGACGGGGACGGGCGGGCTGGTCATGGCTCCAAGCCTACGGCCTGGGCGGCCTGGGCGGTCTGGGCGACCTCGGCGCCGAAGGCGCCGCCGGCGACGCGCAGGCGCAGCCGGTCGCCCGCGGCCACCTGGGCCGGGTCGGTGACCAGGGCGCCCGCCTTGGTGACCAGGGCGTAGCCGCGCTCCAGGGTGCCCTGGGGCGACAGGGCCGCCAGCCGCCCGGCCGAGACCCGCAGGCCCGCCTCGGCGGCGGTCAGCTTCTGAATGATCCCGCGCCGGGCGTCCGCCCGCAGGGCGGCCACCTCCTGGGCGCGGTTGGTGACGATCCAGGCCGGGTCGCGCAGGGCCGGACGGGAGCGGAAAGCGGCCAGCGAGTCTTGGTCTTGGGCCACCCGAGCCGACACTGCCTGCCGGAGCCGACGCACGGCATCGGACGCCAAAGCCGTTTCATCCGCCAAATCGGGCACGATGCGCTTCCCGGCGTCGGTCGGCGTGGCGGCCCGGAAATCGGCCGCCAGATCGAGGATGGGGGAGTCCGGCTCGTGCCCGATGGCGCTCACCACCGGCGTCGTGGCGGCCGCGACCGCCCTGATCAGGGCCTCGTCGGAGAAGGGCAGCAGGTCCTCGACCGACCCGCCGCCGCGGGCGATGACGATCACCTCGACGGCCGGGTCGGCGTCCAACTCGGCCAGGGCGGCCATCACCTGGGCGGCGGCCGCCGGACCCTGGACGGGGGTGTTGCGGATGGCGAAGCGGGCGGCCGGCCAGCGGCGGCAGGCGACCTCGACCACGTCATGCTCGGCTTTCGAGTCGCGGCCGCAGATCAGGCCGATCAACTCGGGCGCGAACGGGAGGGGCCGCTTGCGGTCGGCCGCGAACAGGCCCTCGGCGGCGAGGCGCCGTTTGCGGGCCTCCAACTCGGCCAGGAGCTGGCCCTCCCCGGCCAGGCGCAGTTCGCGGACCCGGAAGGACAGGCGGCCCTGTTTGATCCAGAACTCGAATCTGCCGTTGACCACCACCCGCGCCCCCGGGCGCAACTGAGGGCCGGGCAGCTGGGCCAAGGCCGCGGCGGGCACGGAGATGTCGATCGAGACGTTCTCGGCCACGTCCCGAAGGACGCCGTAGGCCATGCCCGCGCGCTGGTTGAACTGGACCACCTGGCCCTCCACCCAGACCGCGCCCAAGCGCTCGACATAGCCTCTGACCAGCGCCGACACGCGAGAGACCGGCCACGGCTGGGCGGGCGACGAGTCGTTCACGGCATCGGACTCCCGGCCGTGCCCCGGCCGGTCACCGTGGCTCCCCGCCGCCCGTCGCGCGAACCCCGCCGACCGCGCCCCGCCCGTCGACCCCGCCGGCCGCGCGAACCCCGCCAACCCCGCCAACCCCGCCGGCCGTGCGCAGACGCAACGGCTGGACGCGCCGCCGCGAGACGTCCGCGAAGAAGTCGTTGCCCTTGTCGTCCACCACGATGAAGGCCGGGAAATCTGCGACCTCGATCCTCCAGATCGCCTCCATGCCCAGTTCGGGGTACTCCAGCAACTCGACCGAGCGGATGCAATCCTGGGCCAGGCGGGCGGCCGGACCGCCGATCGAGCCCAGGTAGAAGCCCCCGTGGGCGGCGCAGGCCTCGGTCACCGCCGCCGAGCGATTGCCCTTGGCGACCATCACCAGCGAGCCCCCGGCGGCCTGGAAGCGGTCGACGTAAGAGTCCATCCGCCCGGCCGTGGTCGGGCCGAACGAGCCGGACGGCAGGCCGGGCGGGGTCTTGGCGGGACCGGCGTAATAGACCGGATGGTCCTTGAAATACTGCGGCAGGCCCTGCCCGGCCTCCAACCGTTCCAGCAACTTGGCGTGGGCTATGTCGCGGGCCACGATCATCGTCCCGGTCAGCGACAGCCGCGTGCGGATCGGGTACTTCGTCAACTCGGCCAGGACCTGCGGCATCGGCCGCGACAGGTCGATGGCCACGGCCGCCGGCTCCCCGGCCGCACGGGCGTCCGGCTCGGTCAGCGCCACCGCCGGGAGGTACTGCGCGGGCTCGCGCTCAAGCGCCTCGATGTAGACGCCATCGGGCGTGATCTTGGCCAAACACTGCCGGTCGGCCGAACACGACACCGACACCGCCACCGGCAGCGAGGCGCCGTGGCGGGGCAGGCGGACCACCCGCACGTCGTGGCAGAAGTACTTGCCGCCGAACTGCGCGCCGATCCCCATGTCCCTGGTCAGCCGCAGAATCTGAGCCTCCAACTGAAGGTCGCGGATGCCGTGCCCGGCCATCGACCCGGCCACCGGCAGGCCGTCGAGGTACTTGGCCGAGGCGTACTTGGCCACCTTCAGGCAGTATTCGGCCGAGGTCCCGCCGACCACCACCGCCAGATGGTACGGCGGGCAGGCGGCCGTGCCGAGCGAGCGGATCTTCTCATCCAGGAACTCCATCAGCGATTCCGGGTTGAGGATCGCCTTGGTCTCCTGGTACAGGTACGACTTGTTGGCCGAGCCGCCGCCCTTGGCCATGAACAAGAACTTGTAGGCCAACTCGTGGCCGGGCGCGGTGTCGGCGTACAGCTCTATCTGGGCGGGCAGGTTGGCGCCGGTGTTGGCCTCGTCCCACATGGTCAGCGGCGCGTTCATGGAGTAGCGCAGGTTGAGCTTCTGATAGGCCTGGTAGATTCCGCGCGACAGGGCCTCCTCGTCCGGCCCGTCGGTCAGCACCCGCTGGCCGCGCTTGCCCATGACGATGGCGGTGCCGGTGTCTTGGCACATCGGCAGCACGCCCCCGGCCGCGATGTTGGCGTTTTTCATCAGGTCGAGGGCGACGAACTTGTCGTTGGCGCTAGCCTCCGGGTCCTCCAGGATCACGGCCAGTTGCCGCAGGTGGGCCGGGCGCAGGTAGTGGGCTATGTCATGCATCGCCCTCTCACTCAGCCGGGCCAGCGCCTCCGGGCTGACTCTCAGGAAGGTCAGTCCGCCCGGCCCTTCAGCGGTCTCGACGCCGTCCCTGGTGACAAGGCTGTACGGGGTCTCGTCCACGCCGGTGGGCAGCATGTCGCTATACAAGAATTGGGCCACGGCCAGGCTCCTCAGGCTCGATCGATGTTCAGTTCCGCCGCCCCAATTCTGTCACGGCCCCGCCATTTGCCCGATGCCGCCCACCCAGTCCCGCTCGCCCCGCGCCACCGCGGATGGCCGTCGGCGTCGGCCCGGATGGAGCGGCGGCCCCGACCGCAAGTCGCAGCAAACCCGGGTGTGTCGACCAGCGTCCTCATCGCATCGCGTCATCTAGGCGGGCGCCGGCGCGCAGGCGATCGACGCAGGCCTCGCCGTCGAAGTCGCGTCCCCGCCAGGCCCCGGCCGCGCGGTTCAGAACCTCCTCGACCGACCCCGGGTCCGCGCCGTCGCCGTAGGCGCGCGCCACCGCCTCGCGGACCAGTGCGGACATGGACTTGCCCGTCCTTCTCGATTCGAGATCGAGCAGACGACGCTCGACCTGCGTCAACGAAATCTGGGTTCGCACCATGTTGTAACCGTACATCGCGTCGCGCCCGCCGGGCCGGGGTCACCGCCGCGCTGGCGAACTGGGTGCCGGGCTCATCGCGGGGTCTTGCCGAAATCATGGCCCGCCTCCAACTCAGCCCGACGTTGACTTATTGCCTGCGACGCGGCACGGGAAAAACAAAATTGGCTAAAATGTCTAAATGAACACGATTAGTGTGGGTGAATTGCGCCAGAACCCGGCTGCGGCGCTCGCGGACGTGCAGCGAGGGCAAACCTATGTCGTCACGCAGCACAGGCGCCCGATCGCTCGATTGGTGCCTGCGCCCGCGCCCGGTCCGTCAGGGGCCGAGGTCATGAGGGCCGCAGAACAATGGCGGCGCGAGGCGGCCGGGTCCGTAGCTCCGGGCAAAGGCTTCACGCAAGAGTGGCTGGCCGAACTGAGGGCTTCGGTGGTTCTCGATGATCCGTGGTCGCGGTGATGCGTGCGCTCCTTGACACATCGGCCGTCATCGCAGTCGTGAGGCCTGACGAGCCGACCCCCGACCTGGGAGATCTGAGCGAATTGGCCGTGTCGACGCTGACCTGGACCGAATTGGCGGCAGGACTCTACACTCCCGACGACGCGGCGGCCATGGCGGTGCGCCTCGACGAGTACGCCAGACTCCGTGCGCTATTCGTTGACACCCTTCCATATCATGACGCCTGCGTCCGTGCGTATCAGCGGATCCTCACCCGAGTGGTTGAGCGTGGCGGGCAGCCCAAAGCGCATCTGTTCGACCGAATGATCGCGGCTACCGCGCTCGCCTTCAATCTGCCGTTGGCGACCCGGGACCGGGGGGACATTCGCAAGCTCGCAGGACTGATCGAGATCCTTGAAGTGTGATCCTGGCGAAGGCTGGCGTTCTCTATGAACAGGGCGACGGCGAGCGGCCAGCCGTCGAGATGATCAGGGGCTGCCCCAGATGTCTGACCGGTCCACAGATCCAGGCGGCCAGGTGCCCTCGGGTGAAGCAGGAAGACCCCCCAAGCAGTCCGCCCGGCCCGGTAGCCCGGCTGCGGGGTTCGGGCTTGGGGCTGGGCGGCGACTAAGCTCGTTGGCCATGGGCAAGGGCAAGGTTGTGGTGGGGCATTTGTTGATGGCGGGCGCGGGCGCGGGCGCGTTGGCGGCTTGGCGCTGGCAGCGGCGTTGGGGGGCGACGGCCGCCGAGCAGCGGCGCCCCCTGCCCGGCGACGATGCCGTCCCGGTGCCAGGATTGCAGGCCACCCGCGCCATCGGCATCGCGGCGCCGCCGAGCGCGGTCTGGCCGTGGCTGGCGCAGATCGGGGCGGACCGGGCCGGCTTCTACAGCTACGACTGGCTTGAGCGCCGCGCCGGGCTGGACATCCGCGACGCCGACCAGGTCCGCCCGGAGTGGCAAGACCTCAAGGCCGGCGACGTGGTCGCCTTGGCCGAGGGAGTCGGCCTGCGGGTGGCGGAACTAGCCCCGCAACAGGCCCTGGTGCTGGTCGGCGGCCCGGGCGGCCCGCTGCCGGGCGTCCCAGACATGGAGTTCTCCTGGGCTTTCGCGATGGAGCCGGAGGGTCCCACCGGCACCCGCTTGGTCGTCCGCGAGCGTTACGGCTGGGCCAGGTGGCGCACCGGCGCCCTGATCAAAGCGGTCAACTGGGCCAGTTTCGTGATGAGCCGGGCGATGCTGGCCGGGATCCGCGACCGCGCCGAGCGGGCCTGGCGCGATGGGGCGGCCACCGCCCTGGACGAGTCCGACGCCGACCACCCGGCCGACCGCCCGGCGGACGGCCGCGAACCCGGCGGGGCGGACGGCATCGGGCAGAATGCGGGACAAAACGCCTGATGGGGCGCGTGCTCCTGGCCGCTCCGCGCGGCTATTGCGCCGGGGTGGACCGGGCGGTCGAGACGGTCGAGCGGGCACTGGAGCTCTACCGGCCGCCGATCTACGTCCGCCGCCAGATCGTGCACAACAAGCACGTCGTCGACCGGCTGGCGGGCCTGGGCGCGGTCTTCGTCTCCGAGTTGGACGAGGTCCCGCCCGGCGCGCGGGTGGTCTTCTCCGCCCACGGCGTCTCCCCGGCCGTGCGCGCCCAGGCCGAGGCCCGCGACCTGCGGGTGATCGACGCCACCTGCCCGCTGGTCACCAAGGTCCACCGCGAGGTCGGCAAGTTCGCCGCGCGGGGCTATTCGATCGTGCTGATCGGTCACCGGGGGCACGAGGAGGTCGAGGGCACGGCCGGGGAGGCGCCGGGGGCGATCCAGGTTGTCGATTCGCCCGATGCCGCCGACGCGGTTGCGCTGCCGGAGGGCGCCAGGGTGGCTTGGCTTTCCCAGACCACCTTGTCGGTCGATGAGACCATGGCCACGGTCGCCCGGCTGCGGCGCCGCTTCGCCCAGTTGACGGACCCGCCCTCGGACGACATCTGCTACGCCACCCAAAACCGGCAGGGCGCGGTCAAACAGATCGCCCGGCGCTCCGACGTGGTGATCGTGGTCGGCTCGGCCAACTCCTCGAACTCGGTCCGCCTGGTCGAGGTCGCCCTCCAGCACGGGGCGAAAGCCGCCCACCGGGTCGATTCGGCCGCCGAGATCGAACCGGCCTGGCTGGCCGGCGCCGAGACGGTCGGCCTGACCTCCGGCGCCTCGGTGCCAGAGGTGCTGGTCGGGCAGGTGCTCGGCCGGCTGGCCGCGCTCGGCTTCGACGAGCGCGAAGAAGTGGCGGCGGCATCGGACGCCCTGGCCTTCGCCTTGCCGCGCGACCTGCGCAAAGACCTGGAGGCGGCCGGCCGACCGGTGCCCCAACTGCCCCACCGGGCCTGACTGCGGGACTGGGCTGCCGGGTTTGGCGGGCGCGGGCTACCAGGCCAGCGCGCCCGAGCGCCAGGCCTCGATGGTCTGGCGGGCGACCGAGTAATCCATCGGCAGCGTGACCCGGCCGGAGTCGAGGGCGCGGGCCAACTGCGGGCGGGTGAACCAGGCGGCGTCGAGGATCTCGTCCCCGTCCACACTAATCTCGGTGGTGGCGGCCAGGGCCGCGAACGAGGCCATCAGCGAGCCCGGGAAGGGCCAGGCCTGGGAGCGGATGAAACGCGCCCCGGCCAACTCTAGGCCGACTTCTTCGAAGGCCTCGCGCCGAACGGCCGCCTCGAGCGGCTCGCCCGCCTCGACAAACCCGGCCACCAGCGTGTAAACCCCGGCCTGGTGGTTTGAGGCGTGCGACAGCAGCAGGCGGTCGTCCCGGTCGAGGATGGCGGTGATCACGCAGGGATCGGTGCGGGGGAAGACCGGCCGGCCCTCCCGCGCGCAGATGAAGCCCTGGCGAGGCCAATCCGGCTCGACCGGGCCGCCGCAGGCCGGGCAGAACCGCCCTTGCGACCGCCAGTTGGCGACCGCCACCGCCCGCAAGGCGACCGGCTGGTCCTGGGGCGGCAGGGCGGGCAGGGCGGCCCGGGCCGCCCGCCAAGCCAGTCCGGGCGGGGCCGGTGAGCCCGGCTCGGCCAAGACCGCGCCGATCCCGTCCCCGACCGGCACCGGCCGCGCCGATGGCAGCGCGGCCGAGGCGTCGGCCAACCCGCCCTCGGCCATCAGCAATTGCGGCGCCGCCCCCGGAATGACTCCGACCACCTGTCCCACCACCCCAATCTAAACCCGGGGACGGTCCTTTCGTCTCAGACTCGGGGACACACCCTGTAAACCCGGGGACGGTCCTTTCGTCTCAAACTCGGGGACACACCCTTAGCCATGGCAGGGGCTACGTGCGGGCCGGCGGGCGGGGCGGAAGCCCTATGATTGTGTACCCGTGCGCCAGTATTTCGAGTTGTTCAAAATCCCAGGTGCGGCCGCATTTTGCGGTGCCGCGCTGGTGGCGCGCGGGGGCGGGGCGATGACCGGGATCGGGACGGTCATGATGGTGTCCGCGGTTTACGGATCGTACGGGCTGGCGGGCGTGCTCTCGGCCGCCAACGTCATCGCCTGGGCGGTGGGCACGGCCGTGCTGTCGAACCTGGTGGACCGGTACGGCCAGCGCCGGGTGATGCTCCCGGCGGCGTTGACCTCGGCCGGGACCCTGGCGGTGTTCGTGGTCCTGGGCGCCTTGCGGGCGCCCGCCTGGATGCTGTTCGCCCCGGCGGTGCTGTCCGGCGCGACCGGCGGGGCGCCTGGCGCCATGGTCAGGGCGCGCTGGAATTGGGCGGTCAGGAACGCCCGGCAGTTGCACACCGCCTTCTCGCTCGAGTCGACCCTGGACGAGCTCTGCTTCGTCGTCGGCCCGGTCGCGGCCACTTTCCTGGCCACCCAGGTGGCCCCCAGCGCCGGGCTGATCGCGCCGGTCATCCTGGGCGCCGGCGGGGCGCTGTGGTTTTACTCCCTGCGGGCCACCGAACCGCCGGCCGGAAAACGGGGGCCGACCGGCGGCATCGTCCTCGAGGGCGGTCCGCGAACCCTCCGACGACGTCTGAGATCCCTGCTCGGCGGCCTGATCTTGATGATCCCGGGAGTGATCGCGGTGGCCGTGGTGACGGTCATGGTGGGCGTCTTGTTCGGGGCCTGCGACGTGACGGTGGTGGCGGCGACCGAGGACTGGGGCGTGAAGCAACTGTCGGGGCTGGTGCTGGGGGCGATCTCGCTCGGCTCGGCCATCGGCGGGTTGGCCTACGGGACGCGCAACTGGGTTTCCTCAGTCGCCCGGCGGTGGGTGGTCTGCCTCGGCCTGCTGGCGGGCGCCTGCCTGGCGGTGCTGGTGGCGACCGGTCCGGTCTTCCTCGCCTTGGTCGGGTTCGCCGCCGGCCTGACCATCGCGCCGACCATGATCAACCTGAACTCGCTGATGCAGTCGTTGGTGCCGACCCGCCGCCTGACCGAGGGCCTGGCCTGGGTCGGCACCTCGCTCGGAGTCGGCGTCGCACTGGGGGCCAGCCTGGCCGGCCAACTGATCGACAAGATTGGCTACCCGGCCGGATTCGCGGTCATGGCCGCCGCCGGCTTCGTCGCCGCCGGTCTGGCCTTGGCCAACGCTCGGTCGGTGTCGCGCGCCGCCCGGCGGGTGGCTGGGACCCGTTAGTCTCCATCCGCTTTCCCGATGCCGCCGTCAGGCAAAGCGCAGCCCGGGGCGCCACTAAACCAAGGGACGGTCCTTTGGTTTGAGACCGGGGGACAGACCTTGGGTCGTCGCACAGGTCTGCTCTGAAGGTTGGCCCGGCCGCGAGGCGCCCGGGCCGGGTTGGGCGTGGCCGACTGTGACGGCCGGCCGGGGTGCGGGTCGTTGGGGGCGCGGGGCGGCCGCAGGCCGCCCACCCCATATGTTCCCGAGTTTGGCCGCAGTCTTGCGCGCCGGTTCGGTGTGGCGGCGCGGATTGCGGGTTTGACGCCGATCTGCCCCGCCGGGGGCCTGGTTCTCGGGGCAGATCGGTCTCAAAGGCGCAATTCGGCTCTGGGCGAAGGAATCGGTCGGCCCACCGCGCCAGGGAGGCCGCAGGCCGCCGAACTCATCTGTCCCCAAGTTTGAGACGAAAGGACCGTCCCCGGGTTTAGTCGAGGCGGGCGGACCAGCGGGCCTCATCCACGATCTCCCCGGCCGGGGCTTGCCAGGAGCGTTCGGCGCCATCGGGCGCGAAACCGGCCGAGCGCAGGAAGCGCTGGCGGAGCACGTCTTGGCGGGCCACCCAATGCGACAGGCGGGTGGCGCCTTGGCGGCGGGCGTGGCCGGCGGCGGAGGCCAGCAGGCGCGAGCCGTGGCCGGATCGCTGGCTGGCCGGGGCGACCCACAAAGCGACCAATTCGGCGGCCCCCCGGCCGCCGTCCGGGTCCAGCAGCGGCCCGACCGCCGCGAAACCGACGACGCGGCCGTCGCCGCCTGGGCCGGCGGCCCGGTCGGTGGCCGCCAGCACGGCGTACGGGCCGTCGGCGGCCGCCAGCCCGATGGCGTTGCCCCAGCCCTGGGTCAGGGCGGCGCCGTCCAGCGCTGCCTCCAGGCCGGGCAGGTCGGGGCCGATGAGAGTCAGCCAATTGGCCCGGTGGATGGCCGCCAAGGCGGGCGCGTCGAAGGGCGCGGCGGGGCGGACGGTGTTCGGCACCAGACTATTGTGCCCGGCCGGGGGGCTGCGGCCGGGCGGACGCGGCGGCGTGGCATGGCGGGTGGGCGGACGCGGCGCGGCGGCGATCAGCGCCGACCGCGCCGAGGCGCTAGGTTTAGGTGCGTGTCTCAGAGCCTCCAAACCCCCGCGCCGCAGCCGGCGCCGGATCCGCGGACAAGCTCTGAGGCTGGCGACGTCCGCCGGGCGGTGGCCGCCGCGGGGCTGGGACCCGGCCCGGCGGCATCGTCCAAATGAAGCATGGCTTACCCCAACGGAGAACGAGAATGGCGCAGTCCCAGATTTGGCCGGACCTGGCCGAGCCGGCGGAGTTGGAAGACGGCGTGCTGCGGCTGACCCCGCTGGGCGGGCTGGGCGAGGTCGGGCGCAACATGACCGTCTTCGAGATCGACGGGCAACTGCTGATAGTCGACTGCGGGGTGCTTTTCCCGGAGGAGCACCAGCCGGGCATCGACCTGATCCTGCCGGACTTCGGCCCCATCCGGGACCGGCTTGACGACGTGGTCGCGCTGGTGCTGACGCACGGCCACGAGGACCACATCGGCGCCGTGCCCTACCTGCTGCGCCTGCGCGAGGACATCGTGCTGGTCGGCTCGCAGTTGACGCTGGCCTTTGTCGAGGCGAAACTGTCCGAGCACCGCATCAAGCCCCTGACGCTGGCCGTCGATGACGGCTCGATCGCCACGTTCGGGCCGTTCACCTGCGAGTTCATGGCGGTGACCCACTCCATCCCGGACGCCTTGGCGCTGACTATCACAACCGAGGCGGGGCGCGTCCTGCACACCGGCGACTTCAAGCTCGACCAACTGCCGCTGGACGGGCGCGTCACCGACCTGAGGGCTTTCGCGCGGGCCGGCGACGAGGGCGTCGACCTGCTGATGCTGGACTCGACCAACGCCGAGGTGCCCGGGTTCATCCCGACCGAGCGGGAGATCGGGCCGACCCTCGATCTGGTGTTCGACCAGGCCCCGGGGCTGATCATGGTGGCCTGCTTCTCGTCCCACGTCCACCGCGTCCAACAGGTCCTCGACGCCGCCGCCGCCCACGAGAGGAAAGTCGCCTTCGCCGGGCGGTCGATGATCCGGAACATGACGATCGCCCTCGACATGGGCTATCTGACCGCCGCCGAGGGCACAATCGTGCCCCTCAACACCGCCGACGCCCTGCCCCGCGACGAGGTCGTGTTCGTCACCACCGGCTCCCAGGGCGAGCCGATGGCGGCCCTGTCGCGGATCGCCAACGGCGATCACAAGATCCACGTCGGCCCCGGCGACACCGTGATCCTGGCGTCCTCGCTGATCCCGGGCAATGAGAACTCGGTCTACCGGGTCATCAACGGCCTGACCCGGATGGGGGCCAAGGTGGTCCACAAGGGCAACGCCTCGGTCCACGTGTCCGGGCACAGCGCGGCCGGGGAACTGCTCTACACCTTGAACATAGTCGGCCCCCGGTGCGTCATGCCGATTCATGGCGAGGTCCGCCAGCTGGTCGCGGCCGGGCAGTTGGCCGTCGCCACCGGCGTGCCCCTGGAGCGGGTGGTCCTGGCCGAGAACGGCATGGTGGTGGATCTGGCCGACGGCCTGGCCGAAGTGGTCGGGGCGGTCGAGGTCGGCAATGTTTACGTCGACGGCTCGTCGGTGGGGGAGTTGACCGAGGTCGAGTTGAAGGACCGCCGCATCTTGGGCGACGAGGGCTTCGTCTCGATCTTCGCGGTGGTCTCGCCGGCCGAGGGCTACATCATGGTCGAGCCGACCATCCAGGCCCGCGGCGTGGCCGAGGACGATGCCGTCTTTGACGAGTTGGTGGTCCAGATCAGCCAGGCCCTAGTCCTGGCCATGGACCAGGGCGCCCACGACGTCCACCAGCTCCAGCAGGTCATGCGCCGGGTGGCCGGGCGCTGGATCTCCAAGAAGCTGCGCCGCCGGCCGATGATCATTCCGGTGATCGTGATCCCCTGAGCTTGGCGGCGCCGGGGCGCCGCCGGGGGCGGCTGGCGACCGGCAGCGCCGGGCGGGTCTGGGAGTAGCCTAATGTGGCCTCCGTGGAAGACTCGCCAACCCCAGCCCAAGAATCCGCGCCGACCGCGAGCCCGGGCGGACCGCTGCTGCAAGCCGTGCCGGCATGGAGCCCTGACGCTCGAAAGATCAGGCTCCGGTTTGCCGGAAAATGCGCTGCCTGCGGGTCCGAACTGCCGCGCGGAGCGGCGGCCCTCCACTCGGCGTCGCTCAAGGCGGTCTGGTGCCTCGCCTGTCCCAGCCCCGGCCAAGCCGCAGACCCCGGCAGGACCGGTTCGGGGACCGGCGTTCCCAGCGCCGATGAGCCGCCCGCCCCGCCG
>JAIROU010000216.1 GCA_031257375.1 Bifidobacteriaceae bacterium | reverse complement strand
CCGGCGTCTTGTGGGTTTTATCCCAGGCTTGCAGCGGGGACGGCGCCTGCTCCAGGCCGCGTCTGGCGCCGGTGCGGATCAATGTGCCGTCGACGGTCACCTCGCGCGAGTCTTTGCGGAAAACAATGTCGGTCCCGATGGTCCGCAAATCCGGGGTGAAGCCGACTTTGACCGAGGCCAAGGCTTGCTCCGCGGTTGGCCGCTCGCCGCCTGTGACGCCGCGGTCGACCGCCGTGGCGACGCGGCCTTGCTCGACTTGGCCCACCCAGCCGGGCGTTTGCGGGTCGAGCAGCCGCACGACGGCGGTTGGCAGACCGGCCCGCTCGACCACCGCGTCGACCCGCGCCCCGTTCGGCTTGATTCTGAAAGGCAGGTTCTCAGAATCCAGGTATTCCAAGATGGCTCGGGCTGTGGCCGCCTCTTGGGCGGCTTCGGCGGCGGCGAACGCTTCTTGGTCTCGCGGGGCCGATATCCCAGCGTCTTCCGCCTCGGCCAGGTGGATGGCGTGCGCCTGGCCCAGCGCGGTTTCGACTTTCGGCCAGTCTTCCTCGTAAACCCGGCCGCGCAGCCAACTTGTCCCAGGGATGCCGCGCAACGAGTTCAACGCCCGGTCCTCCCAGTTGCGGGGCGCGCCGAGGCGCGCGGCCAGGTCCGCCCGGCCGACCTCTTTGAACGGGAACCTGGTTATGACGCGCGGCCCGCCGTCGTTGGCCGGGTAGACGGCGTAGAGGCGCAAGCCTTCCCCGATGGTCTCGTCCATCGACACCAGCGGATTGATAGAGGTCAGCGGCCGAGCGCCTGGGTGGGCGGCGGCGAGCGCCTCCACCATTGCCCTGGCGCCGTCGGCCTCGGCGGCGGACTCGGCCACCAAGCCCGCGATGATTTGCCCGATGTCGGCCTCGGGCATGTATTTGGCCAGTTCGGCGATGCGCGGGCGCGCCAAGGCGTCCAGGCCGGCCGCCAGGGCCTCGGGGCTGGTCGGCGTGTCGATGGCGTCGATGGCGATCCTGGCCAAGCCGACCGGGGCCACCGCCCGCGAGATCAAACCGCCGTCCACCCCGGCTTTCACCATTTGGGCGATGCGCCGATCGAGGTGGGACACCGCCATCAGCCAGCCGACCAGGCGCGTGTCATGCTCCAGCAAGGCCGGGTTGGACAAGTCTTGGACCACTTTGACCGGCTCGGGGTTGTGGCTGAAGCCGATGAAAAACTTGCCCGCGCCTCGGCCCACGCCGATGTTTTGACCGGTCAGCTCAATGTACTGGCCCAGGCGCGCGGAGCCTTTGCCAGGCGCGACGATGACCGGGCGGGGGGCGCCGTCGCCCAGGTCGACCAGCATGGCCGCCCCGCCTCGGCCCGCCCGCGACACCTCGACCACTCGCGCCGCCTGGGTGCCGCCCGCCGCCAGGGCCGCCAACGCCGGGTCGGGCTCGGATTTGGGCTCGGGCTCGCCGGGCGGCTCGGGACCCGGCTCGGCTGGGGGCGCCTGGGACGCTTGGCGCGGATGGATGACCCGCACCGGCTCGACTTTGACCGCCTTCGAGTTGGGCCTGCCCGCCGGCCGTTCCGCCGCCCCGCGCCGCCTCGCGGCCGCGTCTTGGGTCTCGTCGGCGAACACCATCGGGTCGAACTGGATCAGCCTGGCCCCGCCGTTCACGGCGTCGGCGATGGCCCGGCGCGACCCGGACGGCTGGTCGCCCGCGATGGCGATCACCGTGTCGGCCCCGATCACCATACCCCGGTTGCGCGCGCCCTCCACCCCTGGGGCGTAGGTGTCGGCGTAAACGTTGACCTGATCGGCCCCGGCCGTCAGCTCGCGCCATTTGGCCCTGGCCGGCGGCAGCCAAATTTTGGCTTGGTCTTCGGTCGGGATATCGGCTGTGAAGGCGATCCGGTCGGGATGCTCGGCCCTGGCCGCGACGATCACGTCGGCCCAGATGGTGTCAACCCCCAAGGCCATCCCCGAGTGCAATGTCAGATGCTCGTGGGTTTCCAGCATCTCGTCGACCACGCCGCGCAGCGATTCCCGCATCCGGGTGTAATACGGCGACGAGGCTTGCCGGTTGTATTCTTTCCAACCGCCGAACAGCCGGTCTTCGCCTCGGGCGACTGGGCGGTGCCCGGTTACCGCCACATGGGTTGTTTGCTGGTCCATGCCCGTTCAACGAACGGGTCGCCCGCAATCTGAAGGCTTTGGGCCGCTGGCGCTTTGACATCTTTCAACGGGTCCGACCCGCCGCCGAACAGGCTCAGCCCGCCGCCCAGCCACAGCACCACGACCAAGACCAACGCCACCACGATCGCGCCGACGCCGGCCGCGGCCAGCATCATCGGCCAGCGGCTGGGCTGGTTGGCGGCCACCGTTTGCGCCAGCAGCAAGCGCATTTGGACCGGCAGGTCCTCCACCGACGACGCCAGCACCAGGTCTGTGCCGCCCCTGGGCGCGACCACCTGGTCGAACGGCGGCAGTATTTCGGCTTCGACCACCTCGTCGTCTGGTGGCGCGGGCTGGGCGTGCCTCGGCCCGGTTGCCTGGCTCGCGGCCAACGCCGCCGCCAGGTCGCGCTCCAAGTTGTCGACCACGCTGGTCATTCTCGGCCCGTACTTGTCGCGGTAGGCCTCGCCCAAGGCGGATCGGATCGAGGTTTGCGCGCCCAGCCATTCGACGGCGGCTTGGTCGGCGGCGGCGCGGGAGGCTTCGCGCAGCGCCGTGATCCGCTCGACGTGCGCCTGGGCCAGCGCCTCGGCTTCGACTTGGCCGGCCAGAGCGGTCTGCCGGGCCAGCGCCGCGTCGTCGAACGCGGCTGTCATCCGCTCGCGCCTGGCGGCGGCCTCGGCGGTGGCGGCGTCGATTCGCCGGGTCAGCCTCTTGGCCACCTCTTGGGGGTCGACTTCCCGCAGCGGGTTGGCGTCCGCCGCCTCCTGCAAACGGCTGACCAGCTTGGCCCGGACGGCTTCGCGGGCCATGACGATTTGCCCCGCCATCTCGCCGTTGAAATCCGACGCCAGCCCCGACAAGGCCAGGTCGCAGGTGCCGCGCACATAGGCCAGGCGGGTTTGCACTTCGGGCCGGCCGGGATCGACTGAGCTTATGACCGCCGCCAGCCGGGATTCGGCCCGGTGGCGCACCGGCGCGACGTATTCTTCGACCGCCTGGGTGAAATCCGCTTTTGCGATGGCGGCGTCAAGCTCGGCCACGGCGGTGGTTTGGATTTCGGCCAGGCTGGTCAAAGCGTCGTCCGGAAGGGTTGGCGCGAGCGGCTCGGTCGACTGGGCGTCGAATTGGACCGGCTCAAATGGCGGTTGCGGAGATGGCGGCGGCGTTGGCGGCGTTGATTCCGGCTGCTGTGACGGCGTTGGCTCGGGCTGCGGCGGCGTCGGTTCTGGCTCGGGCTTGGGTGGCGTTGGTTCGGGTTTGAGCGGCTCGACCGGCTCTGGCCGCTGGGCGGGCAGCGCGTTCAGTTTGGCCAGCCAGCTTGTGATCGGCTCGGAGCTGCCTTCCGGCGACCCTTTCGCCAGACTCCACAAGGCCGCCCAAGGCGAGGTCTGGGTTTTGGAGGCCGGCGCGGATGGGATCTCCCGCCAGTCCACCACCTGGCCCAGGCTGGCGCCTTGGCCCAACGCCACCCTGGCGACCACCAGGGGCAAGTTCAGTTTCATCGCGTTGGGCCACCAGATGCGCAGCTCGGGCAGCCCCATCGACACCAGCAGCAGGTCTTGGCCCAGCGCGTCGTCCATGGCCAGCAGCGAAAGCTGGGCGCCTGAGGATTTCAGCGAGTGCAGGATGTTGGATTTGGCCGGGTTGGCTTTGGCTTTGCCGTCCAGACTAGGCGGGCCGATGGCGCTGAGCCGGGTGCCGAACACCAAGCCGCTGGTCGCGCCGTCTTCGGTTTTCCAGTCGAACGCCGAGGCCAGGGAGTTTTCGGCGGTGTCCACCAGTCGCTGGTGCAGGTCCGAGTGCTCGAAAGCAGCCCAAGATTGGGCAAGGGATAAGGTCATACTGTTGACAACGAATGGGGCGCTCAACTTTTGATCACCACGTGGGCGTCGCCGGTCAAGATCGTCTTGTCTTTGGACGCCATGACGCCCTCGATCGCGATTTGGGCCGTCACCGCCCCCGGCGGCTTGGCGATCAGCCATCGGGCCAGAGCGGTGGTGACCAGCGAGGTCAGCATCCCCACCGCCGCCCTGGCCCCGCCGGCGTTGGAGTCGACCGAGCCTTTGTCCTCGACCAGGAAATCCACCACATCGCTGGTGGCTGTCAGCCACACCCCGTAAATGTCGAAAACTTGGTTCATCAGCTTGCCCAGCTTGGCCTCGACGATCTTGCGGATGGTGGCCCGCGACAGCGGGGTGAACGGCACGATCACGTCGAGGCGCCCCAGCAGTTCTGGCGGGAAGCGGCCTTCGGAGGCGGTTTGGGCCAGCGCCCGCCTGATCTCGTCCAACCGCTGGTCCATGACCGACGCCCCGCCGGTGTCGTCGGGGTCGTAGGTGCCGATCACCTGGTAAATCTCAGACGCCACGTTGGTGGTGAGCGCGATGTGGAAGTTCGACATGGCGACCTGGCGGCCGTGCGCGTCGGTGATGCGGGCGTCGTCTAGCACGGCCAGCAGCAGCCGGGTGCAACTGGGGGCGGCTTTTTCGATCTCGTCCAGCATTATCAGGCCGTGGCCCGCCGCCCAGGCCCGGCTGGACAGGTCGGCCCGGAACACCTCCACCATGGAGTCTTGGGAGTATTCCGACATGTCGAATCTGATCAGGCGGCTGGTCGGTCCTTCGGCGGCGTCTTGCCCGTAGAGCACGCGGGCCACCTGTTTGAGCAGCTCGGTGTTATGGGTCACGACGAACTCCCCGGCCTGGTATAGGTGCTCGTCGTCCTCCACATAGAAGCACACCATGTCTTCCTCGCGGTCCAGCGGCTCCACGGACTCGATGCCAACCATGTCGAAATGTTTGACGCGCTTCAAAGAATATGACGCGCATTTGACGGCGACCTGCTTCTTGGGACTGTGTTCAAAAAACCGCGCCCGATCTTCTCGCCCAGCTTTTACTCGAAGCCGATACTCGGCATTTGATTGGTTCGACCGCTTATAGCAGCGAATCGTGGACGAGACGCCGAGAGAGAACAATAACGTCCGCACCTGGTTGATCAGCGTCGCATTCGCCGATGAGAACGACACGTTTGCCCGATCGTCGCGGCTGATCGAGCCATCCGTGTCGAACAAACCTTTCACCAACGCCCAGCGCTGCTCGACAGATGCGATCATGTATTCGTCGGGGATGCGCTTGGTGAAACTGTTCGACCCTGCGAGAAAGGCCAATGACCCGGTGAACACGTCTCGAACCTGCGCCCGCCTCCACTGGCGCTTGCCCCAATGCTCCCCAGTGCGAAACACCCAATCGTAATTCGCGTCGGAAAGTTTGTCATACCCGGCGGCCCCAAGCCCGATCGCCACAGCCTTGGCGATATCCTCATCAGGACTTGACAACACGATCACATTGCCGGTGAGACACCCATCCCCGAGCAGCGCGCCAAGAGTGTAGGGGTCCAATGGGAGTTTTCGATGAGGCCATTGGACCGCCTGGTTCATCGGGATGAAATATTTGAGAGCGGGACGGCCGCTCCGACCGGGCGTGCGCAAACCTTTTCTATGCAAAGTCTGGGTTGAGTAGATGGTGTAACCCTGCTCGACGCCTTTTGCGAAGCGGTGTTTCGCCGGGTGAACCGCCCACAGATGATTGTCCGACACGTCCAGGAAACGCCCGTCGCCCAAGGTCACACGGTAGACCTGGCGCCTGCCTTGCGGGAACACACCCAGGACTTTCTGCGGCTGGCCCGTCCTGGCGAACACCTGGTCGCCCGCTTGGACATCCCCGGCCCGCTTCCAGGCGGCCAACCCGTCCTCGGCGAACACCGGGATCATGGTCGAGCACGTGGTGGCCTTCCCAACACCAGTGCTCCCGGTCAGCAGCAGCGTGCTCAGCGGCCGGGTCGGGTCGTTCAGCCCGGTGGCGACCAGGGCGAGGCGGTCGGCCACCACCGAGGTGGCGAAATCTTGGCTGAACACCACCTGGTCGAGGGCTTGCTTGATGCTGGCCGGGTCGACCTCATGGGCGATGTGGACCCCGGAGGTGACTTTCATCACGTCGACCAGGGCGTCGTGGTCCAACTGGGCGTCTTGGCCGGTTTTGCGGGCCAACCGGGCGCGGCCGATCATGGCGTCGAGCACCATCAGGGATTTGCGCGGCTGCGACGAGGCCGGCACGTAGATGTCGGTGGTCTCGACGATTTTCAACGCCAAGTCTTTGCCCAGCCGCTCGCCCCATTTGGCCGCCGTGCTGAGCAGGATGTCCACTGTGACATCTTTGGTCGGCGGCGGCACGGAGATGCGCTGCAAACGCTCCACCAGCGCTTGGTTGGGCCGCATGAACTGGTCGAACTCTTCATAGGTGGTCGCCATGACGACGCGCAGGCCGAGCCGCCCGGACGCGGCCAAGGCCGGTTTGACGGCCTCGACGGCGGCGGCCGACAGTTGCACCAGCACATGCGCCTCGTCCAAGAACAGCACCAGATGGCGGCCCCATTTCGCCGCCTCGATGGCTTCGGTGAAAAGCTGTTTGATCGCCCCGGCCACGGCGGTGGTCCCATAGTCGGACACCAGCCGCGACAAGTCGATCTCGACGTATTCGCGCTCCGGGTCGAGCCGGGCGACTTCGCCTATCAGCGCTGTCTTCCCGGACCCAGCCGGCCCCAGCAGACATATGTTCGACACTTCGGGGCGTTCCAGGGAAGCCCCGACCGCCTCCACCAAATTTTCCCGCCCCAAGATGGGCCGGATTGGCTTGACGATCTCGGCGGTGTATTTGTCTAAAAGCCCGGTCGCCGGCGCGGCTGTCGGGGCGGCGCCACCACCCCTAAGAGATGTGGGGGTGTCATGGTTCACGACCATCGGGGCGGCGCTGACACCACCCCCGCCCCTAAGAGATGTGGGGGTGTCATGGTTCAGGACCATCGGGGCGGCGCTGACACCACCCCCAAAAGAGGGGGCGTCATGGTTCACGACCATCGGGTCGGCGCCACCGCCACCCCCACCCCTAAAAGAAGGGGTGGGGGTGGCGGTGGCGCGGTCTCGCTCATCCAAACTGTTTCAGCACTCCTTGGTTGACGGTGACGACGCCTGTGGTCGCGGTGATGTTGACGGCTTGCTCGACCAGTTCGCCCAAGTCGTGGTTGACCAGGGTTTTGCGCAAGGCGACATAGTTGCTGACGGCGTTCGCCCACGGCTGGGCGGCCGCCGTCAACTGGTCGAACGCCGCCGGGTCGAGGATCGAGATTTCCAGCAGCGGCTGGGCTTGGCCGTCGGGCCATTTGACATCCCAGGCCACGGCGTCCGGCTGCCAGGCAGGTATGGCGGGCGCGGCGTCTTGGCCGTCTTCGGCCCACACGTCCGGCGCGGCCATTTGGGACCAGGCGGCGATCGCCCGCCACCGGTCCAACCCCCAGGGGCGCTCCCAGACCCGCGGGTCGGCCACAGCCCCTCGGGGCAGTGTTCCGGCCTCCACCCAGGCCCCCTCGGCGCCGGCGATGGCCGCCTGGTCGGCCAGCCAGGCCGCCTCGGCGCTGCCGGTGGCGTCGGTCTTGGCCAGCCGGTCGTCTTTGACGGCATCGGGCACAGCCGGTTTGGCCAAGGTTGTCATGGCTTGGGTGCCGTCGGCGGCGCGGGTCAGCACGGGCGTGGTGGACACCTCGTCGGCGGCTTGGTCGATGGCGGCGCGCGCCGCCACCATGGCCCGCATGTCGGTGGTGATAAGTTTCAGCGACTCGTCCAAGGCGGGGTCGATCTTGTCGGCGATTTTGCCGACATAGAAGTCGACCGCCCCGGCCGGCGTGGCCAGGTCTGCCACCGCGTCGTCGATTTGGGCCTCGGCCGCGATTGGGTTGAAGAAGATCCGCCATTGGTCGTATTGCGCGAAAGTGTCCACCTGGTCGGTCTGCTCCCCAGTTTCCTCAGCCTCGTCGTCCTCGTCGGCCTCGGCCGCCAGCACGGCGTTGGACCGCACTGTGATCTCAAGGACGTGTTTGTCGAACGGCTGGTCCGCGAAGTCTCCGGCGGTTTGGATGACCGCCGCCATGTAGCCGGTGGCGCCGAACACAACCCAGTCGCCGCTGATGGTTTGCGTGCTGGGCGTCAGCTCGCCGCCCGGCGAGCCGCCTGACAGGTACAGCCCGTATTTGCCGGCGTCGAACGGCAGCGGGAAGACCTCTTGGCTGTTGCCCCCGCCTTCGGCGTGCATGACGACCGCCGCGACGGCGAGTACCATATCGAGATACTTGAGTCTTTTCAGCTTCCCGAAACCGCCGAGCTTGCGGTA
>JAIROU010000193.1 GCA_031257375.1 Bifidobacteriaceae bacterium | reverse complement strand
GAGTAGTGCGACAAGAACAGCTCTTCGAGCGACGGCGGCGTGCAGGTCAAGGTCTCGATGCCGAGTTCGACCAGCTGGGCCATGGCCGCCTCCAACGCGGTGTTGTCACAGGCGAAGGTGACGTGGTCGGCATCGTGCGTCAAATCGTGGACGCCCGGCACCTGGGCCAACGCCTGACCGGGGCGCCGCAACCGGGCGTCGACGCGAGTCGCGGTCAGGTGGCGCAGGGCCGCCAGCGAACCCGACTCGACCGCGCGGCCGGCGCGGATGATGGTGACCGTGTCGCAGGTCTTCTCGACCTCGGCGAGGATGTGGCTGGACAGCAGGACCGTGCCGCCGTCCCGCTTGATCTGGGCCAGGCAGTCGGTGAACACCGCCTCCATCAGAGGGTCGAGCCCGGCCGTGGGCTCGTCGAAGAGGTAAAGCTCGGCGTTCGTCGCCAGGGCCGCGACGAGGGCCACTTTCTGGCGGTTGCCTTTCGAATAGGCGCGGTTCTTGCGGGTCGGGTCCAACTCGAACCGCTCGATCAGGTCGGCGCGTTTGGCCCGGTCGATGCCGCCGCGCAGCGAGCCCAGGTAGTCGATGGTCTCGCCGCCGGTCAGCGTGGGCCACAAGTTGACGTCGCCGGGCACGTAGGCGAGCCGCTGGTGGAGTTGGACGGCGTCGCGCCAGGGATCCAACCCCAAGACTTCGATCGGGGGCGAGTCCCGGTCCGGCCGGATCAGGCCCAGCAGGATCCGGATGGTGGTCGATTTGCCGGCCCCGTTGGGACCCAAGAAGCCCGCCAGTTGGCCCGGCGCCACCGTCAGGTCGAGTCCGTCCAAGGCCTTGACATGCCCGAACGTCTTGCGCAAGGCGTTGATTCGGATGGCTTCGCGGGTTCGGATGTCAGTCATGGTGGCTTTCCTTCGTCGTTTCCTTCGTCGTTTCGTTCGTCGGGGGGTCGGCCCGTTCGGTCGCCTCTTTAGTCGGCTTTGGGGTGGGCGGTTCGGTGGCGGTGGCGGCCAGATAGGCGTCCAGCGTGGCCGAATCCGAGAAGAGGCCTTCGGTGTAAAGCTCGAGCGATGGGATGGCGAATTCCGCCAGGTATTCGTTGGTGTCCGGTGCGCCCAAGCCGGCCAAGCGCGTGGAGCGGGCGGCGGCCCAGACCAAGAGCGATCCGATCGACGAGTCGGTCAGGAACTTGGCTCGGCCGACCGGGTCGCGGGAGGGGCGGATCCGGCCGGCGGCCACCCCCCGTTCCAGGACGCTGACGGTGGCGGCCGTCATGGTGTCGATGAAGGCGCGCGCGGCGGGGCCGCCGGTGTTGACCGAGTTCAGCAAATAGCCCAGCACGTACTGGTACTTCTCGACATTGGCCAGTTGATGCATCAAGTTGGCTTCGACCGAGCCGATGGGCGCCGCCATCGTGGCCGTCTTCAACTCGACAATGATTTGGCCGACATATTCGTCGCACTCGGCTCTCAGCCCGTCCTTGGCGCCGAAATGGTGGATGATC
Organism: Bifidobacteriaceae bacterium; assembly: GCA_031257375.1. GTDB lineage: Bacteria > Actinomycetota > Actinomycetes > Actinomycetales > WQXJ01 > JAIRTF01. The sequence continues at coordinate 8,457 of JAIROU010000193.1, read as the reverse complement.
AGCCCGGGCGAGACCGCCGCCGCGGTCGCGATCTTCCGCACCGAGACGCCGAAGCCCTCCTTCGAGAACAGCCTGATGGCGGCATCGCGAATGCGGGCCTTGGCGGTCAGATCGGAATCTCTCCCACCGTTGGTTGAACGCATGGTCAACATACTACACGCGCGTTCAGCGTCTGCGTCAAGACATTCTGAGCCTCACCAGCCGGTCGCCTTCGGCGATCAGTTCTTCGACCGTCTGATCCGGGTACCACAAGGCTCGGTGGATCAGTCTGAGGGTCTGCGATCTGGTGAAATCGCGGGGGATGTTGATGTAGTAGTCGGGATTCTCGCCCGGGAACAGATACCACCAGTACCGCGGCGCCGCGCCTTGCGGGACGATGTGCGCCCAGCCGTCGCCGGTCAGCACGCCTAAGGTGGCGTCGCGGTCGCCGACTTGTACAGCCAGCCCGGCGGCGGCCAGCGCGTTGGCCGAGCGAACCACCTCGGGGATGCGGTTCTTGCCGTCGAGCCACAGATTGAAGCCGTTGGCCTCGTCGCCGTCTCGGCGGTCCACATGGAGGCTGACGTGCGTGCTGTTGCCGCCCCGCATGATCTCGAACGGGTGCCCGCCGCGTTGCGTGCGGTGCAACACCCAGTTGGCGAAGGCGGCCGGGTCGTCTTCCGGAACCGACAAGAGGCCGTCGTCGCGGCCGTCGGCGTTGCGCTCGTAAGCCTTTCGAGCGCTCAGGCCCTTGATGGCGAAGGCGGGCTTGCCGTCCTAACGCTTCTCCTGGCGGTTGGCCTTGTAGCAGAGCAGGCAGGCCGCGAAGTAGTCGGCCACGGTCCTGACGCCCGCTCCGGCTCCTGCTCCGGCTCCCGCGCCTGGCGGGCTGTCCGCCGAGGCGAGGAAGCGCGCGATCTCCGAGTCGGATAGCGCCCCGATCCTCTTAGCCGTCTTGTTGACTCATCGGCCGAGCAGGGCGAGGGGCGCGACCGCCACGCCGTCGGGCCGGCGGTAAGCCCGTTGGCCCGTGTTGATCAGCAGCTTGTCGACCACGCGGCCCGGGATCTGGGCCCCGAGCCAGTTCAGGTCGGCGACATCGGCCGGCCGGACGGCGGTGGACAGCTTCACCGCGACCGCCAGGACGCGCAGGTCGGGCCGTTGGACGATGACGTCCACCTCGTGCCGGCCATCGACCGTGCGCAGGTGGAAGGTCTCCGAGCCGTTGAGTTGCGCCAGCACGCGCGACGTCTGAACCGCCAGGGACTCGAAGAGCGCGGCCCCAAGAAGGTGGCGTCGCGCGGGAAGTCCGGCTCCATTTTGCATTCCTCCTGGAACCGCGCGCGAACCCGGCCGGGAGATGACTGCTCCGGCGGCAAAAGGTAGTGACATCAGTGGTAATGTCACTACATGAAGACCATCGGCGCCCGCGAATTCAATCGGCACACCTCGCAAGTGTTGAGGCAGGTGCTCCGCACCGCTGAGCCGGTGGCCATCACCTACCAGGGGCGGCCGAGGATCGCCGTGCTGCCGGTGGGGCGGGAGTTGACCGCGTTGGAGAGGCTGGCGCTGGCGGGCCGGGCGACCGTCCCGGATCGCGGCCGGGCGCTGCCAGACTTGGCCTTCGACCCGGCGGGCGGGGTGGACGCCGCGCTCGGCGCCGTCAGGGAGGAGCGCTGATGGCCGCTTATTACCTGGACACGTCCGTGTTCCTCCACTGGGTCGCCAAGGAAGGCGGCGCCGTGGCGTGGCTCGACGGCTTGGGGCGGGGGGAAGAGCTGTTCTCGTCAACGCTGCTGCGATTGGAGGCGATCCGGTCGGTCCGCCGCGCCGGGACGGACCCCTCCGGGCTCGAGCCGTACTTCGCCCGCGTCGCCCTGGTCGATCTGGACCAGCCGGTCCTCAGCCGCGCCGAGTCGCTGCCGGGCTCATTGCGCGCGTTGGACGCGATCCACCTGGCGACCGCCGGGGAGGTGCCCGGCGCAGTCATGGTCAGCCACGACAAGCGTCTCAAGGATGCGGCGGCCGAACTCGGCACGCCCGTCTTGGACCCCGTCGCCTGAGACCGGCAGCGGCGCCGGGCGCCCTGGGGCGTTGGTGGGGACGCGCGGCGCGTCACGCGCGGAGCGGTCACCGGTTTGCTAACCGCGAACGGCATCGGCGCTGCGGTCGCGAGTTCCGGCAGGTTGCCGTGCACTTGGCCGCCAGGAGGAACCCAATGACCGCGACCGCACGGCTCGAAGCCCGCATCACCGCCGACCTGCACCAACTCATCCGGCGGGCCGCGCAGATCGAGGGCCGCACGATCACGGACTTCGTCGTCACGGCGGTCCAGGCCGCCGCCCGGCAAGCCATCGAGGCGACCGATGTCATCCGACTGTCGGTGGCCGACCAGCGACGCTTCGCCGAGGCGCTGCTCGATCCGCCGGAACCCGCGCCCGCCTTAGAGCGCGCCTTCGACCGCCGCCGCAAGTTGCTGTCGGCGCCCTGACGTGCCGTTCGCAGTGACCGCCCTGGCCCGGCAGCACGACCGCGGCGCCTTTAGCTGCGGCGCGCCCGCCCTGGATGACTACCTGCGCCGGCAAGCCGGCCAAGATGTGCGCCGACGGGTCGCCGCCTGTTTCGTGGCCACGGACAGTGCCGGCCGTGTCGCCGCCTACTACACCCTGGCTGCGGCCAGCCTGCCGTTGACCGCCCTGCCCGACGGCATCGTGCGCCGCCTCCCCCGCTACCCGGCCGTGCCCGCCGCCCGGCTCGGCCGTCTCGCGGTCGACCAGGCCTGTCAAGGCCAGGGCCTCGGCGCGGCCATGCTGGCGGACGCCTTGGACCGGACCGCCCGCTCGGACATCGCCGCCGCCGCGATGGTGGTTGACGCCAAGGACCATGCCGCCGCCCGCTTCTGCGCCCACCACGGCTTCATCGCCTTGGACGACCAGCCGTCGGTCCTTTTCCTGCCCCTCGCCACCGCCCAGGGCGCGCCGCGTGGCGATGATTCTGCGGGCAGCCCTTACTCCGCTGGGCTGGCGGCCGGTGAGGCGGGGGATTCAGGGATCAGCCAGGCCACGTCGCTGTGCTGGGCCGCGACGCCCTGGTCGAAGGTGGCGAACTTGGCATCATGGCGGCGGGCCAACTGAGCCAAGTAGGCGTCCGCGACCTGCCGGTGACCCACCACACCCGTCATGCGCACCTCCCGAAGCGGCACGTCATCGGGCCAAAACTGGTGGCGCGGATGGGACTCGAGGTCCTCGACCAGGCGGATCGCGTCGGCTGCGCCGGCTCCTTCCCGGATGGCGAAGCGCACCAGCGCCGCCTGGGTGATTGGGCAGGTGGCGTACGTCTCATCGATTGAGTCTCGCCAGGCGCAGGCCGCCCGGTGGTGCACGTGCGCCGGGGTGACCAGCGCTATCAGCACGTTTGCGTCGATCAGGACGCTCATGCCTCGTCCTCCAAAGACCGCACATCCGCCGGGGTGATCGCCCGTGGCACATCCAGCAGCAGGCGCCCGGTCGCCGGATCGGTGTAAACCCGGCCGGCGCGGTCTTGGCCCAGCCCGCGGCGCATCAACCAGACGGCGGTCTGGCTGAGGCTCCGGCGGGTGTCGCGAGAAATCGAGGACACCTGGCTGTGCAGGTCTTCAGGGATGTCAATCGTGGTGCGCATGATGCAATGCTACACAACACCGCATCACGTGGCATCTGCGACTGGGCTCCCGGCGGATCGTTTCCGCGCCCGGTGTCGCTCGGCGGTCGGATTCGGCGCGGCGGTCGCGCCGGGCCGGGTGGCCGGCCAGCCCGGGGTGTGTTCGCTGGAAGCTGAAACGGGCTGCTCAGACCGGCCGGACGGCATCGGCGGCGGCTACGGTGGCGGCGCTGGCGGCGGCATCGGCGGCGGTTTGGGCGGCCTGGGCGGGCGGCCGTCGTTTCAGTGTCAGAGCCCTCCTATAGCGTTTACGGCGTGAATCTGTTAGCTGACGCGCTGGCCGCGGACGGCCTGCGGGAGACCCACCCCGCCTGGCGCTTGCTGCGGTCCGCCCAGGCCGCCACCACCCTGGTGATTCTGCGCCGCCACCTGGGGGGCGACCAGCGGCGGCAGGGGGCCGAGGTCCTGTTCGAGCGGGTCGAGGCGGACCTCGAGCGGTTGCGCGAGCACTTCGACCTGCCGTTGGCCGCCAGGGCCTATTGCGCGCGCTGGCGCGAGGAGGGTTTCTTGGTCCGGCGCGCGGCCAAGGACGGCGGCGGTGAGACCTATGAGTTGTCCGATGCCGCTTGGGCGGCCATCGCTTTCACGGACAATTTGGCGCAGCACCGCCAGGCGGTCACGGGCTCGCGCCTGGCCACGATAGTCGAGCGGATTCACGAGTTGGCCCTGACCACCGACCCGGACCGGGAGACCCGCCTGCGGGCGCTCCAGGACCGCCGCGAACAGCTTGACGAGGAGATCGAGCGGGTCCGGTCGGGGCAGTTCGACGTGCTCGACGCGGCCCGCGCGGCCGAGGGCGTGCGCGACGTCCTGGCGCTGCTGGCCGAATTGCCGGGCGACTTCGCCCATGTCCGCAATCAAATGGAGCAGATCGACCGGGCGCTGCGCCGGCAGTTGATCGAAGACGTCGACTCGCGCGGGACCGTCCTGGATGAGGTCTTCTCCGGCATCGACCGGGTGCGGGACTCGGACGCCGGGCGCAGTTTCGACGGCTTCTACTCCCTGCTTTTCGAGGCTGAGCTGCAAGAACGCCTCGACGCCGACATCGAGGCGTTGACCAGCCGGGAATGGGCGGGCGCGCTGGCGGCGGACGAGAACCGGTCGCTGACCCGGCTGCTGCCAGGCCTGCAAGAGCCGAGCCAAGAGATCCACCACGCCATGACGGCGCTCAGCCGTTCACTCAGACGCTTCGTCCAATCCCAGGATTACAAGGAGTCCAGCCAGGTCCACGCCCTGCTGCTGGAGGCGGCCAAGGCCGCCGCCGCCGCCTCGCCCAAGGTTCATCTGCACGACCCGACCGCCTTCCACCTGGCCTTGCCGGCCGTCCGGCTGCGCTCGGTCAGCGCGCTCAGGCCGCACAACCCGGCCGACTCGCGGGTCGCGGAGCCGCCCGCCCCGCCCGAGGGCGCCCCGCCGGTCGATCTGGCGTATTTGCGGGAGGCGGCCCGCGCCAGCGAGATCGACATGGCCGAGTTGACCGCCTCCGTCCGGGCGGTGGTGGCGGGACGCGGCGCGGCCACGATTGGCGAGGTCCTGGCCGAATACCCGGCCAGCCAGGGTGTCGCTAGTGTGATCGGGTTGATGGTGCTGGCCGAACGCCTCGGCTCGGAGGTCGAGGGCAGCGAGGAGGTCGCCTGGGACTCGGTCGAGGGCGTGCCACGGCGCGGCGCCATACCGATTCGGCTGTTCAAGGAGGTGCCCCCATGATCGACCAGGCCAGTCCCGCCTTGGCCGCGCCCGAGGGCGAGCCCGCGGCCGGGGGCGGCGGGCTTTGGGTCGGCGATCCGGGCACGCTGCCGATGGCGGTGCGCCGGGTGATCGTGCGCCTGCTGCACGGCCCGTACCTGTCGGGGGAGCGGGACCGCAACCTTTGGCGCACGCTCGTCGGCAACGAGGGCGTCATCCGCTCGCGCCTGGCCGACTGCCTGCTCGACCTGGTTGTCGACCTCAACTCCGAGGTCGCCTTCCTGCGCGACGCCACGCCCGATGACGAGCCGTCGCCGCAGGTCATCCGGTCCGTTCCGCTGACGTTCATCCAGACCGCCATGATGCTGACCCTGCGCCGGGCGCTGCTCAAGGCGGACCGGTCGGAACGGGTCTTCGTCGGCTTGGACGAGTTGACCGACCAGTTGGAGGTCTACCGCGCCGGCCAGGCGCTCGACGGCCCGGCCTTCGCCAAGCGGGTTGGGGCGGCTTGGACGCGGATGCACGACCTGGGCCTGCTCCGGCGGGGCGAGGCCGAGGACCGTTCCGAGATAGCCCCGGTGCTGCGGATCGTTTTCGGCCCGAACGAGTTGTCGGAACTGGTGGCCGAGTACCGTCGGATCGCGGCCGGCGGCGCGGCGGCGCCAGCCGAGGAGGACGACTCGGACCAACCATTGCCCGATGCCGCGCCGGGGCTCCCAGCCGGGAGCGGCGTCGGCGCGGGCGCTGGGGGCGGCGTGAGCGGCATCGGCGGACGGGAAGGTGGCGGGCTGTGACCGAACTTTTGCTCGATCTGGGCGAGTCTTATGACCCGGCACGGTCGCAGTGGCGCCTTGAGCGGGTCGAAATGGTCAACTGGGGCACTTTTCACGGCGGGCCGCACCGGATTGACCTGGCCCGGCAGGGGTATTTGTTGACCGGGCCGTCAGGGTCCGGCAAGTCGTCGCTGGTGGACGCCATCTCGGCGGTGCTGATGCCGCGCAAGAAGGTGGCTTTCAACGCCGCGGCGACGGATGCGGCGGGGCGCTCGGACCGCAGCCTGCTGTCCTATGTGCGCGGGGCCTGGCGCCATGGCGAGGACGCCGAATCCGGCGAAGTGGCGACCGACTACCTGCGGCCCGGCGCGACCTGGTCCGGGATCGCGCTGCGCTATGCCACGGCCGATGCCGCGGCGCCGGTCACGCTGGTCAAACTGTTCGCCATCGACCGGGGCAAGAACACCAACGCGGACGTGAAAGAACTCTGTTTGATCCTGCGCCAACCGGTCGAGTTGATGCAGTTCGCGCCCCATTTGGAGGCCGGGCTGGCCGTGCGGGCGATCAAAGCGGCCTGGCCAGACGCGCAGGCGACCGACCGGCACAGCCTCTTCGCCGAGCGTTTCTGCCGGATCATGGGCGTTCCGGCGGACACCATGGCGCTGTTGCACAAGGCTCAGTCGGCCAAGTCCCTGGAGTCGCTGGACGCGCTGTTCCGGGGCTTCATGCTGCCCCGGCCCAAGACCTTCGAGATCGCGGACCAGGCGGCGGCGCAGTTCCGCGAGTTGAGCGACGCCCACGCCCGCGTGGTCCAGGCCCGTCGCCAAGTCGAACAGCTAGAGCCGTTGCCCGCCCTGGTGTCCGCCAACAAGCAGGCGACCGAGCAGGTCAGGCGGGTCGAGCGGCTGGTCGAATCGGTCGAGCCGTACCGCGATAAGCGGAAACGGGCGTTGGCCGAAGAAGAACTGGCCGCCCTGACGGTCAAACTGGAACTGGCCGAATCGGCCGAGGCGCAAGCCCGCCGGGCGGCCGACGAGGCCCAGGAGCAGTACTTGGCGGCGCGGGCGGCCTATGAGCGGCAGGGCGGCCAGGCCTTGCTGCGGTTGGAGAACGCGGTCGAGCGGGCGCGGGAACGCCTCGCCGTGGTCGGGCGAAGCCGCGACGAGTTGTCCCGCGATCTGGCCCGGGTGGGGATCGACCTGCCGGGGTCGGCCGAGGAACTGGCGGAGTTGAAAGCGGCCGGGCGCGGCGACGACCAGGCGGGCGCGGCCGACCAGCTGCAGCGACACTCGGAGGCGGCGGTGGCGGCGCGCGACGCCATCTTGGCCGAGTTGAAGGAAACGCGGGCCGAACTCGAAGCGGTCGCCCAATCCCGGTCGAACCTGCCGGTGGCGCAACTCCAGGCGCGGGAGCTGCTGGCGCGGGTCAGCGGCGTGCCGTTGGCGCAATTGCCCTTCGCGGGCGAGCTGATGGAGGTGCCCGAACAGCACTCCGACTGGCGCGGCGCCTTCGAGCGGGTGCTCCGGCCGCTGGCGATGTCGCTGCTGGTGCCGGCCAAGCACGGCCAGGCCATCACGGCGGCGGCGGACGCCCACAACCTGCGCACCCGCCTGGTCTTTAGGATCGTCCCGGCCGACGCGCCGCGGGTCGAGCGGCCGGTGATGCCGGATTCGCTGGCGCTGCGGGTGGCCGTCAAAGACGGCCCCCTGGCCGGTTGGCTGAGCGCCACGCTGACCAGGCGTTATGACTACGCCTGTGTCGGCGACCCGGCCGAGTTGGCGCCGGTCGAACGCGGGGTCACTCGGGCCGGCCAGGTCAAACACGGCCGCGACCACCACGAGAAAGACGACCGGGCGGAGGTCGGCGACCGCCGCCGCTGGATCATGGGCTTCGACAACGAGGCCCGGCTGGACCGGCTGCAGGCGGCCATCCGCGATCTCAGGGGCCGGGCCGCGACCGCCGAACAAGCCGTGCTCAAGGCCATCGCCGAACGCGACCAGGCGGTTCGCCGGGCCGACGCCCTGGACCGGTTGGCCGGGCGGGCCTGGGAGGACATCGACGTCGAAGGGGCGACCCGGCTCGAGCAGTCGGCCACCGACGAGCTTGAAAGCTATCGGGTGGCCGACCCGGACCTGCGCCGGGCCGAACACCGCCAGGACACGGCCAAGAAGGCGGCCGCCCTGGCGGAAGCCAGCTGCCAGCGCGAGCACGACCAATGCGTCAAAATGCGCGACGGAATCGAGCGGATCCGCTCGCTCTTGGACGAGTTGGTTCCGGCCGGGGCGGGAGACGGGGCCGGCGGCGGGGCCGGCGGCGGGGC
>JAIROU010000115.1 GCA_031257375.1 Bifidobacteriaceae bacterium | reverse complement strand
CGATAATCCGTGAAGCTTCGGCCGGTCCCGGTGCGGACCAGCCGGTCGCCGCCCCGGTCGGCCGCCGGATCGCCGCCGCCACCATCGACGCCGCCGCCTGGTTTGCCGTTTACGCTGTGCTCTGCCAGTTCACCTGGGATCTCTCGAACAAGCTTGGCATCCAGGACTCTCGGCTTTCGGACAGGTTCGGAATCTCGCTGCCCTTTCCAGTGGACTGGACCGTGTACCTGGGCCTGTCCAGGGTTCCTTTTCCGTTCGCACCCATGCAACCAACCGGGAGCTTGCTGCTCGGCCTGGCACTGTGGGCCGCTCTGATCACCTATGTCGCGCTCCCTGGCGCGATCCGGGGAGCGTCGCCCGGGCGGGCCATGCTCGGATTGCGGGTGCGCTCCTACCCGGAGTCGAAACCACTCCGCGCACGGACGCTGCTCCGGCTGGCCTGCGCGGTCGGACCGGTAGGCCTGTTGTTACTGACAGACTGCATCTTGGAGATAGGCGGCATCCCATTGCTCGGCTTGGACTGGTGGTCCCGGCCGGCCATCTGGGGAGTGGCGGCCATCAGCTTGGGGGTCGGTGTCATCAGCTTGGCGGCGTGTCGCTCGCCCAAGCGCGCCTGGTACGACAAGGTCTCGAAAACCTGGGTCATCGACCTGAAAGGCCGCCAACGCCAAGCCAAACGAGCCGCCCGCCTGGCCGCCCAAGCCCAAGCCCGCGCCGCCGCCCAAGCCCAGTTCCAAGCCCAGTACGCGCCGGCCGGCCAGTACGGGGCGCCGCCCGGCGGCATCGTCGTGGTCCAAACCAAACCGGGGACCAACGGCCTGGCCGTCGCCGCGCTCATCTGCGGCGTCATCGGCGCCGTCGGCGGCTCCGTCTTGGCCATCATCTTCGGGCACGTCGCCCGCTCCCAGATCAGGCGCACCGGCCAAGACGGCGCCGGGATGGCCCTGGCCGGGCTGATCCTCGGCTACATCTGGCTCGGCCTGGCCCTCGCCTTCGGCGTTTTCCTCATCGTGTTCGCGGCGGCGCTCAGCTGACGGTTCGCCCGGGGCGTCCCGACCCGCCTCAGTCGAGGCTGTCGGCTGGGACGTGGCGGGTTTGTCCGAGGGGGGTGGTGATGGTGGTGGCGCCGGTCTGGGGGTCGCGCTGGTAGTCCCAGCCGTGGCTGGTCTTGAGATCGTGGCAGGCCTTGCACAAGTGCTGCATATTGTGGGCGACGGTCTGCTCGGCGGCCGGGCGGGCCGGGTCGAACGGGTCAATGTGGTCCAGCTCGCACCGCCGAGCGGGCTGGCCGCAGGCCGGGTTCGCGCACCGCGCCTGGCGCACCGCCAACAACCGGCGCAGCCCAACCCCGGGCCGGTACGAGTCGCTGGCGGCGGTCTCGACGGGCCACCCGGCCGGGTCGCCCCACGGGTTGGCCGGCGGGCCGGGCGGCCCGTCCCCGGCTTGGGACATGAGGACCAGCCCGGCTTTGAAGGCCTTCTCCGAGGCCCACACCGGCCGGCCGGTGGCCGGGTCGGTGAACAGCGCCCGCCAGGTCGCGTCGGCCGCGATCTTGCGCCCGACCTCGGCCGGGACCGGGCCCACGCCCAAGACCAAACCCGGCCGGTCGTCCAAACCCAGCAAAGTCGTCGCGTCCATCCGCACCAGGACCTGATACCGGCCGCGCCCCTCCCCGGCCCCGCCGCCGACCCGACCCGTCCCGCCGACGCCGGCCGAACCGTCGGCGCCCTTCGCGGCGCCGGTCCCATCCGATCCGCCGGTCCCGGCGGGGCCGGCGAAGACGCTGACGAAGGCGTCATAACGGCGCTGGTCGGCCGTCCTGGGATCGTCCGGCCCGAACCCCATCGCCAGCGCGTCGGCCCGCTCCAGCACCGCCGCCAACTCCACCGCCGAACCGTAAACCGTCAACAAGCCCATCCCCGCCGCCCTCGGCCGGTGACGCACGGACCGCTCCTTGTACGCCGCCTCGTGCCCGCCGGAGAACCCCGCCGGGTCCAACGACGCCGCCAACCGCTCGCAAGCGTCCTGAACCCTCGGCCGGGTCTCCAACGCCCCCGCCAGGCGCACCCCCAACCCCAACACCCGGCGGCGGTCCCCGGGGTCCTCCAACCGGTTCCCGGCCCGCAAAATAGCCGCCCCCGTCGAGACGCCCACCCGCCCCCCGGCGAACGCCTCGCCGAACACCGGCTCGGCCAGACCGGCCCGGCCAACCCGCGCCAACTCGCGGGCCGACCGCGTCGTCCGACCGCACGCCAAAGCCACCTCCGCCACCAACGACCGCGCCGGGCTCAAACCCTCCCCCGGACCGCGCTCGTCCGCCTCGACGCAACCCGCCGCCAACACCAAACCCGCCTGAGCCTGGCACCAGCGACCCAACAAATCCCACAACCCCACCAACCTGACCCGCTCCGGCTGGGAGACCTCGTCCATCTCGCCGACCCGGACCAGCAAGGCGACCGCCTCCGCCGACGGGCCGGCCGCCCGCGCCAGATCCAACAACTCCCCCGCCCCCGCGCCGTCGAACGCGCACGGGCACAAACCCTCCAGGTGCGGGCAGCCGCCCGCACCGAACTCCTCCGGCCCGAAGCCCTCCGGCCAGGCCTCGCCGGCATCCCCCGCCGGGTCCTCCCAGGCCCCGGCAACGCCGATAACACCATTCACGCTCATACACTTATACTACACCCTTGAGGCTGTTCCCGCAACCCCTCGCCGCCTGCAAAGCAAACCGCTTTCGCGGGTCCGGGCAGGGGCGCGGGGGGCCGTGTGGGCACCGGTTTGGGCGGCTGCTGGCGGCGGCGAAGACCACGTTGAGCCGACGGCCGACGCCCAGGACCGACCCAGGCCCTTCGCCGCGACCCTGGCCATGGCCCTGGGGGAGTAGACAGACCACTAGCTGATTACGCAGAGGACGTGGCCGGTGGGGACGCGCTGGCCGAGGGCCGCGTTCAGGGCTGTGACCAGGCCGGCCTTGGGCGCTGTCAGCGGCTGTTCCATTTTCATGGCCTCGAGCACCACCAGGAGGTCGCCGGTGGCCACGGCTTCGCCCTCGGCGACGGCCAGGCGGACCACGGTGCCTTGCATCGGGGCGGTGATCGAGCCGTCGGCTGAGGCGCCGACCGACGAACCGGCGGCCTTGCGGCTGGAGCGCCTGGGCGCTGAGCCGAGGCCCGGGCTGCCGGGCTCGGAGCGGTCGCCCGTGCCAGCAGCAGCGCCGCCGCCAACTCCAGCGCCAGGCCTGCCGCCCGCGCCAGCGGCAGCAGCGCCGCCGCCACCAGCGCTGGCGTGCCCGCCCGCGCCGGTCCCCGCCCCGCTGCCACCGCCAGCGTTGCCGCCGCTGCCACCGCCAGCGTTGCCGCCGCCGTCAACGCCAGCACCAGCGCCGCGGCCCACCCCGCCGCCCAGTTCGGCCGGCAACACGACCTCCAGCCGTTTGCCGCCGACCTCGACCACCAGCCGCGAAGTCGCGGGCGGCCCGGCCGCCGTCAGCCCGCCCGGCGCCGACCCGGCCGCGTCAACTCCGGCCGGCAGGCCGGCCACGACGGGGGCGAACTCCGATTCGACCCAGCGCGTGTGGACGGCGAACTGGTCCGCCGTCGCGGCGGCGAAAGCCGGCGACTCGAGCACCGCCCGGTGGAAGCCGGTCAAGGTCGCGACCCCGTCGACGGCCAATTCCCGCAAGGCCCGCCGCGACCGCGCCAAAGCCGCCGCCCGGTCACGGCCCCAGACCACCACTTTGCCGATCAACGAGTCGAACGAACCGGACAAGGCGTCCCCGGCGGCGTAGCCGAAATCGCAGCGCACCCCCGGCCCGCCCGGCAGGCGCAAATCCCCGATCAGGCCCGGCGAGGGCAGAAACCCACGCGAAGGGTCCTCGCAGTTGATCCGGAACTCGATGGCGTGGCCCTGGGCCAAGGCCTCGGCGTAGCCCAAATCCTCCCCCCAGGCCAGGCGCAACTGCTCGCGGACCAGATCGACGCCGGTCACTTCCTCGGTCACCGGATGCTCCACCTGGAGGCGGGGGTTGATCTCCATGAAGTGGGCCGAGCCGTCCTGGTCGATCAAGAACTCGCAGGTGGCCGCGCCGCGATAACCGGCCGCCAGGAGCAGGGCGCGCGAAGCCGAGGCCAACGCCGCCGTCTGGTCGCCGCTCAAGAACGGCGCCGGCGCCTCCTCGATCAGCTTCTGATGGCGCCGCTGGACGCTGCAGTCGCGGGTTGACAGCACGGCCACGCCGCCGTGCGAATCGGCCAGGCATTGCGTCTCGACGTGGCGCGGGCGCTCCAGGAACCGCTCGACGAAGCACTCCGCCCGCCCGAAGGCCGCCGCCGCCTCGCGCTGGCAGGCGGCCAGCGCCTCGGCCGCCTCGCCCGGCGCCCAGACCACCCGCATGCCCCGGCCGCCGCCGCCGTGGCAGGCCTTGACGACCAGCGGATAACCGTGCTCGGCCCCGAACCGGACGATCGACTCGGCATCGGCCACCGGCCCGGGCGAAGCCGGGACCGTCGCCACCCCCGCCCGCGCCGCCAACGCCCGGGCCGAGACCTTGTCGGAGACCAGTTCCAGGGCCTCGGCCGGCGGCCCCACCCAGGCCAGCCCGGCCTCGCCGACCGCCCGCGCCAGGGCCGGGGACTCGGACAAGAAACCGTAACCCGGGTGGACGGCATCGGCCCCGGACCGTCGTGCGGCCCCGACTATGGCGGCAGGGTCCAAGTACGTCTCAGCCACGGTCGCGCCGGGCAACGCGAAGGCCTCGTCGGCCATCCGGGCGTGCATCGCGTCGCGGTCCTCCGGCGCGTAAACCGCCACCGAGCGGATGCCGGCGTCGGCGCAGGCCCGCGCTATCCTGACGGCGATCTCCCCCCGGTTCGCGATCAAGAGACTCGAAAACACCATTTCACGGTAAGACGCCCAGGGCCGCCGAGGCGTGGCGTCAGCTGGCCAGGTCCGCCAAAGCGATTTGTGGCGACCCTACAAAACCCCCGGCCGCCACAGTTCGACCACGCTCAGCCCGAAGCGCCCCAGCAGCGCTCTCAGCACCGGCAGCGACAGGCCCACCACGCCGTGATGGTCGCCGTCGATCCCGTCGATGAAGGGGCCGCCCAAGCCGTCGATGGTGAACGCCCCGGCCACCGCCAAGGGCTCGCCGGTGGCCACATAGGCGTCAATTTCAGCCTCGGTCATTTGGCCGAACCGCACAACCGTGGACGATGCCGCGCCCTCGCCCCGGCCGCGCCCGCCCGGTTCGGCCGGGGCTTGGCGGGCCAGCCAGTGCCCGGTGTGCAGGACGGCCTGGCGGCCGGATTGCTGGCGGATGCGGAGCTTGGCCTCGGCCGGCCCGGCCGGTTTGCCTAGCACCTGGCCGTCCAGCTCGAGCATCGAGTCGCAGCCCAGGACCAGGGCGCCGGCGGGCGCCGCCGCCAGGACGGCCTCGGCCTTGGCGCGGGCCAGGGCCAGCACCTGCCCGGCCGGGCTCAGATCGGGCCGGGCGGCCAGGGCGGCCGCCAAGGCGGCGGGCTCGTCCACGTCCGCGACCAGCACAATCGGGTCGATCCCGGCCGCCCGCAAGGTGGCCAGCCGGGCGGGCGAGCCCGAGGCCAGCACCAACTCAGTCATCGCCGCCTCAAACCGTTGCCTCGGGCCGTTCCCAGTCCGCGCGCCGCCCGGGTCAGCCGCCGTACGGCTTGACGGCCGTCACGGTGACGGAGACTTGCTTGCCGGTCGGAGTCGAATAGCTGCGGGTGTCGCCGACCCGCGCGCCGATCAGGGCGGCCCCGATGGGCGACTTCTCGGAGTAGACGGTCAGCGACGAATCGGCCGCGACCTCGCGCGATCCCAGCAGGAAGGCCCGTTCCTGGCCGCCGACCTGGGCGGTCACGACCGTCCCCGGCTGGACGCTGGACGAGTCGGCCGGCGCCTCGCCGACGCGGGCGTTCTCCAGGAGCGCTTTGAGCGAGGCGATCCGACCGGCCATCTTGCCCTGTTCCTCGCGGGCGGCGTGATAGCCGCCGTTCTCCTTCAAGTCGCCCTCGGCGCGGGCGGCCTCGATCCGCTTGACCACCTCGGCCATGCCCTCGCCCTGAAGGTGCGCCAACTCCTGGGTGAGCCGGTCGTAAGCTTCCTGGGTCAACCAGGTCGTGTCGGTCATGTGCTTGCTCCAAATCGCCTGCCAAGGCCACGCGCGCCAAACGGCCGCGTCGGCTGTGAACAGCCAATTCTAAACCAGCCCCCCGACCAACCGGCCGAAGCTGCGGCCGAGCGTCCCATCTGGCGCCGCGCCCCACGCGGGTCGAGCGCTGGCGGCTGGCGAGGTGAGGTGGGCGGGCGGCATCGGACAAATGGGGCTTGTTGGGCGGGGGTGAGCCTTTGGGAGTGGGCGTTGTCGGCCGCCGCAGATTGGCCGAACGCTGACGGGTGAGCGCCACCTCCCAGACTCAGGAGCCGAGAATCCTTTCCACGAGGCGATAGACGGTGCTTTGCCCAGGCTCTCGCGGCCATCCGCCGGCGGGTCGCCGATCTCTCGCCCTCGCCCTCGCCACAGCTCCGGCGATCGCATCTGGACGGAACTTCGAGCACTCCACCCCTTTGTCATAGCCCGGCAAGTGACGCCTGAGCCTCTTCGAGCATTCTGACGAAGACGCGACGCCAGTGCCGTCTTCGAAATGGAGCAGCAACCAGTACTCAAATTTCGGATTGCTGACTGCGAGGCCGCGCTCGTTCGATTGCGCCGCCCATTGTTGCAGTTGGTCAATCTGGTCGTCAGCCCATTGATCCTTGTCCACAACGATCCAGGCTTCGTCGCCCCGTCTGAGATCCGCCCTGGCCAGGTACTCCTGCATCGACCCCGGAACGGCCGCTGGCGAACTGGCGCCGGGTTTGATGATCTTGATGTGAACGGCCGCAACTACGCTGCCCAACATCTGAAAGTATTGCGGCTCGGTTTTCCGGCCCTCAACGGCAAGCACGAACAGCCGACGGTAACGACGCTGCCCGGTCTCACGTCTGAATCGGCGACCGCCGTTCCCCATAGCCGTGCTTCACCCCGCAACCGGCGCGGGCAGCGGGGCACTGAGCAGAAGGCGAGGAACACCGCCCAAACGTCCTTGCAAGTAGCTCTTGCGCACGTCCTTGTCATGACGTATGCCTTTGTACTCGCTCAGGGCAAGCAGGGCCGACGAGCCATCTGAGGCGCGCTCGGTCACCCACATCTCGTCGCGTCGCAACAGGCTCTGGTCCATCAACAGCACATCGTGCGTGGTGAAGACCAACTGCGACCTGGTCTTAGCGCTGCGAGAGTCCAGATACCGCTCCAGCAGGCCGCGAAGGAGCAAAGTGTGGAGGCTGCGGTCGATCTCGTCGATCACGAAAACCCCGCTAGACTCAGGCCGCGACGCGGCGAGGAGGCACGGCAGCAAGTCGATCAGCCTGCGCGAACCATCAGATTCCCGGTCAAGATCGAGGACGGCATCGCGCCCCGCCGCGGTGGCGTGGTGGGCGACCTGCTTGTAGTACACAACTCCAGTCGCGGTGCCAGCCGCCATGACCACAGACCTGTCGCCGGGCGGCAGCAGGAATTCCGAATCGCCCTCCCCCAGTCGCTGTTCGAGAGCTCTTTGAATGGGGGCCGGGACGCCTATCGTGTCAGGTTGGACAGGCTGGCTGGCCAGCTTTACGATGCCGGTGTCAAGCTCGGCCAGCGCTGCGTTGACCCCTTCAAAGGCGTGAGCGGGTCCGCTCATGCAACCTGGGCAGGGTCCAGATCTGCCCCTAGGTCCGAGCAAGTGAAGCGAACGGAACCAATCTCGCAACGGCCAGAACAGTTCGATCTTCTGGGAGACAGCGTTAGCAACGTACAACTGGTTGGCGTCCGTTCCCTCGAATGCGAACCGCAACCGGTCGGCGCCGTCCAGGCGGCTGTCCAGATCGAGCCCACCATCGGTCCTGTCGAACACGATGCGCTCTCGGCCAGGGCCGATCTCCACTAGACGTTCCTCAACCACAGTATCGTGCGTGGTGGCGAATCCGTATTCGTACATGGTTTCGCCGATCAGCATTTCGAAGCGGAATCGCGTGGGTCGGCGGCTCGATTCGGCGTCCAGCAAGAACGGTTCAACTGCGACAGGACCGTCCGTCTTGGACCGGCTCAGGACCATGTCTTGGGCGAAGGCGAGCGCCTCGACCACATTGGTCTTGCCGGAGGCGTTGCCGCCGTAAATGGCCGCAACGGGCAGTATTCTGACGCGATACCTGGGTATTCGGGCCAGCCGCTGGCCGTGCTGCTGTTCGCGCGACGCGATCATGGACAACGAAGCCTCGTCACGGAAAGACCGCCAGTTCTCCACCGTGAAGTTAACCAGCATCGCTTCACCCCCAAGATGAGCAGTTTTCACATCGTATGCAGCGAGGGTACCAGCATCTGGGCATGTGCAGTGCCGTCACGCGGTACTTTCGCATCATATGTAGCCCATACCTGTATTACGATCAGGGTCTCTGGCCGGGTTCGAATGCGGCTGGCGAGGTGAGGTGGGCGGGCGGCATCGGGAAAAGGGCGGCTTGGCGGGCGGACGGCATCGGGCAAATGAGGCCTGTCGGGCGGGGTGAGACGGGGCATCGGCCGTTTTGACCGGCGGGGCCGGGCCGGGCTAACCTAGAGCGTCCCGTGTGCGCACCGGCCCAGGCTGGCGCACGCCCGTCTGGAGGCGGTCTGCAAAGGGGATGCCACCTTATCAATAAGTGAGGTTAGAGAACTGTGCGCACGTACACTCCGAAGGCCGGTCAAGTCGAGCGGGCCTGGCACGTCATCGACGCGACCGACTTGGTGCTGGGCCGGCTGGCCGCCGAGGTGGCGATCCTGCTGCGCGGCAAGCACAAGGCCGTGTTCGCCCCTCACCTGGACGCCGGCGACTACGTGATCGTGGTCAACGCCGCCAAGGTGGCGCTGACCGGCTCCAAGCTGACCCAGAAGAAGGCCTACCGGCACTCCGGCTATCCGGGCGGGCTCAAGGCCGTCACCTACGGCGAATTGATGGCCCGGCGGCCGGCGGAAGTGGTGCGCAAAGCCGTCCGCGGCATGCTGCCGAAGAACCGGCTGGCCCGCCTGCAGTTGGCCAAGCTGAAGATTTACGCCGGGCCGGAGCATCCGCACACCGCCCAGCACCCCCAAGCTCACGACCTGACGCGGGTCGCGCAGCAGGCGCGCTAGCGCCCCGACCGTCCGCCGCCAGCGACATCCAAGGAGAAACGTGACCGAGACCGATTTCGAGGTTCAAACCGAGGAAGAAACGCCGTCCTTCTACACCACCGAGACCCCCGACGTGCCGGGCCGCGGGCAGAGCCTGGTCGCGCCGGGCCGGGCGCTGGGCCGCCGCAAGGAGGCCGTGGCGCGCGTGCGGCTGGTGCCGGGCAGCGGCCAGTGGCTGGTAAACGGCCGCGCCCTGGACGACTACTTCCCGAACAAACTGCATCAGCAGTTGGTGCGCTCGCCCTTCACCCTGCTGGACATCGACGGGCGCTTCGACGTGATCGCCCGGGTCGGCGGCGGGGGGACCTCCGGCCAGGCCGGCGCCCTGCGCCTGGGGGTGGCCCGCGCGCTCAACGCCATCGACCAGGAGCACAACCGCCCGGCCCTGAAGAAGGCCGGTTACCTGACCAGGGACGCCCGCGTGACGGAGCGCAAGAAGGCCGGTCTGAAGAAGGCCCGCAAGGCCCCGCAGTACTCCAAGCGCTAAGCCGCCTAGCGGGGTTGTGGCAGGGCTGATGGGGCGGCTGTTTGGCACTGATGGAGTGCGCGGGCTGGCGGGCCGCGACGTCACCGCCGACCTGGCGTTGCGCCTGGCGGCGGCGGCGGCCCGCGAATTGGAGGCCGAGAAGGGCCTCGGCTACGGCTCGAAGGTCGCCCCGCCGGTTTTGGACCACCGCCAGGAGGGCGAGCCGCGGCGCCTGCGCGGCATAATCGGGGTCGATTCGCGGGTGTCGGGGGACATGTTGGCGGCGGCCTCGGCCGCCGGGCTGGCCTCGGCCGGGGTCGACGCCCATTTGGTGGGCGTCCTGCCGACTCCCGGACTGGCCTATTTGACCAGGTCGCAGGGTTTTGACGTGGGGGTTATGATTTCCGCCTCGCACAACCCGTATCAGGACAACGGCATCAAGTTTTTCGCCTCGACCGGGTACAAGTTGCCCGATGCCGTCGAGGACCTTATCGAGGCCCGCCTGGCCGAGCAGTGGGAGCCAGCCATCGGTCAGACGGTCGGCGCCATCAAGTTCGACTCGACTTGTGTCAACCGCTACATCGATTTCCTAGTCGCCAGCGCCCCGGTGCCGCTGGACGGCATGCGGGTGGTGCTGGACTGCGCCAACGGCGCCGCGCACCAGGTCGCCCCGGAGGTCTTCCGCCGGCTCGGGGCCGAGGTCACCCCGCTGGCGGTGGACCCGTCCGGCACCAACATCAACGCCGGGGTCGGCTCGACCCACCCGGAGCTGTTGCAGCGGGCGGTGGTCGGGCTGGAGGCCCACGCCGGTTTCGCCTTCGACGGCGACGCCGACCGCTGCCTGGCCGTCGACGCGGCCGGGGAATTGGTCGACGGCGACAAGATCATGGGCATCTTGGCCCTGGCGTTGAAAGCCCGCGGCGAGTTGCCCGGGGACACCTTGGTGACGACCGTGATGTCCAACCTGGGCTTGTTCAAAGCCATGGCGGCGGGCGGTATCGAGGTCAAGGTGACGGCGGTCGGGGACCGATACGTGCTGGAGGAGATGATCGCCGGCGGTTACGTCCTGGGCGGCGAGCAGTCCGGGCACGTCATCATGTCCCGCCACGCCACCACCGGCGACGGCGTCCTGACGGCCGTCCAACTGGCCTGCCAGGTGCGCGCGGCCGAAGGCTCCCTGGGCGAGCTGGCGGCGAGCGTCCAGGCCTTCCCGCAGGTCTTGGTCAACGTCCCGGAAGTGGACAAGGGCCGGGTCGAGACCGATCCGGCGGTGGCGGCGGCGGTGGCGGCGGCCCGCGTCGAACTGGGCCAGTCGGGCCGGGTGCTGCTGCGCGCGTCCGGCACCGAGCCGCTGGTCCGGATCATGGTCGAGGCGCCGACCGCCGACCAGGCCGAGTCCGTGGCGGGCCGCCTGGCGACCGTCGTGGCGCGGCGATTGGGTCTTTGATGGGCACCCTTAACGCCCAGCCCGCTTCCCGCCCGCCGTCGCGGGACACGACCAACCACAGCCCCAACCCCGGCCCCAACCCCGGCCCCGGCCACGGCCCCGGCCACGGCGCCCGGCGCCGGGGCCGGGGCCGGGGTTGGTCTGGTTTTGGGTTGGGCTTGGGGTTGGCCGCGGTCGGGGGGGCGGCGCTGGTCTTGGGGGCGGGCGGGCCGGAGGCGTGGGCGGCCGGCGGCGGCGGGCTGGTCGGTTCCGATCTGGGGGCGTCCTTCTGGGATTCGGTGGGGTCGGTCTGGGACTCGATCAACCAGTTCATCACCGGGCTGGCCAAGTCCACTTGGGCCTTGCTGGCCTGCTACCTGATCTCCGCCTTGGACGGATTCTTCCCGCCGGTTCCGGCCGAGACGCTGGTGATCGCCACGGCATCGATCTATTCGGGCCTGGGCTGGTGGTGGCAGATGCTGGCGCTGTGGGCGCTGGCGGCGGCCGGGGCGCTGACCGGCGACCTGGTGGCCTATTCGCTGGGCCGATGGTTCAATGTGGGCGAGTGGCGGATCATGAGCCGCGGCAAGGGGCACGAGGCGCTCATGTGGGCGCGGCGGGTCTTCGCCCGCGGGGCCGCGCCCCTGCTGATCGCGGCCCGCTTCATCCCGGCCGGGCGGGTGGCCGTCAACCTGACGGCCGGCGCCCTGCGCTATCCGCTGCGGCGGTTCGCCCTGACCGACCTGGTGGCCGCCGGCTGCTGGGCCGCCTATTCGGTCGGCGTCGGGTCGCTGGCCGGCCAGACCGCCCGCGACAACCCGCTGCTGGCCGTGCTCTGCGGCATCGTCTTCGCGGCCTCCTTGGGCACGCTGGTGCAATGGCTGCTCAACCGCCACTACGGCAAGGCCCCGATCGAGGACGACCAACCCGAGTCCAGGGGCGAGTAGGCACAAAGTCCCATTATTGGGTAGAATCTGAGTGCCGCACTGACGCGGCGCACCAAAGCGGGTGTTTCAGCCATCAGAGAGGGATTCCAATGAAGGCACTTGTGTACCACGGACCTGGCGAGAAGGCTTGGGAGGAGGTGCCGGACCCGGTTGTCGAAGACCCGAACGACGTCATCGTGAAGATCGACACGACCACGATTTGCGGGTCTGACCTGCACATTCTCAAGGGCGACGTGCCGGCCGTGAGGGACGGCCGGGTGCTCGGCCACGAAGGCGTGGGAACTGTGGTCGAGGTCGGCTCGGGCGTGGCCAAGTTCGATGTCGGCCACCGTGTCGTCATCAACTGCATCACCACCTGCGGCACCTGCGCCTACTGCCGAGTGGGACATCCGTCCCACTGTCAATCGGCCGGCGGCGTCGGCTGGCTGCTGGGCCACCTGGTGGACGGCACCCAGGCGGAGTATGTGCGGATCCCGTTCGGGGAGACCTCCCTGCACTCGATCCCGCCGGGCTTGTCCGACGAGGAAGTCATCTTCGTCTCCGACATCATCCCGACCGGCTACGAGATGGGCGTGCTGAACGGCAACGTCCAGCCGGGCAATGACGTGGTGGTGATCGGCGCCGGCCCGGTCGGGCTGGCCGCCATGGTGACCGCCCAGCTGAAAAGCCCCCGCCGGGTCATAGCGGTCGACCTGGACGGATTCAGGCTGGCGGCCGCCAAGCAATCGTTCGGGGCCACCCACACCGTCAACTCCGGCAAAGAGGGCTGGATCGACGAGGTCAGGGCGTTGACCCGGCACGGCGGCGCCGACGTGGTGATGGAGGCCGTCGGCATCCCGGCCACCCTGGAGGCGGCTTTCGAATTGGTGCGCCCGACCGGTCGGATCGCCAACATCGGCGTCCACGGCGCGCCGGTGACCATGCCGATCCAGCGGCTTTGGATTGAGAACATCACCATGACGATGGGCCTGGTCGACGCCGTCACCGCACCCATGTTGATCGAGCTGATCGAGGCCGGCAAACTCGACGTCCGGCCGTTGGCCACCCACCGCTTCAAACTGGACGACATGATGCAGGCCTACGACGTCTTCGGCCAGGCCTCCCGGAACGTCGCCCTGAAGGTCATCCTGCAAGCCTGACCAGCCTAAACGAGGGGACGGTCCTTTCGTCTCGAACCGGGGGACAGACCCTTTGTCATGACAAAGGGTCTGTCCCCAAGTTTGAGTCGAAAGGACCGTCCCCGGG
>JAIROU010000016.1 GCA_031257375.1 Bifidobacteriaceae bacterium | reverse complement strand
CACTTCTTGTGCATCGGGTCGCAGACCCACAGGACCGGCCGCTGGGCGGCCTGGACGGCCCGGACCAGGCCGGGCAGGACGGCCCGGACCGCCTCCGCCCCCAGCCGGGTGATCAGAGTCAGCCGGCCCGGCTCCTGGAAGGGGTCGAGCTTGTCGGCCAGCCGCAGAATGTCGCTGGCGTGCGCGTTCGGCCCGACCTTGACGCCCAGCGGATTGCGGACGTGGCTGAGCAGTTCGGCGTGCGCGCCCTCCGGCGAGCGGGTCCGCTCCCCGATCCACAAGAAGTGGGCCGAGCAGTCATAGGGCTGCCCGCCGCGCGAGTCGATCCTGGTCAGAGCCCGCTCGTAGTCCAGCAGCAAGGCCTCGTGCGAGGCGAAGAACTCGACCATCTTCAAAGCCTCGAAGTCCGCCCCGCAGGCGGCCATGAACTGCACCGCCTTGTCGATCTGGGCCGCCACCGCCTCGTAGCGGGAGTAGGCCGGGTTGGCCGTGAAACCCCGGTTCCACTCCTGGACCCGCCGCAGGTCGGCGAACCCGCCCATGGTGAATGCCCTGTTCAGGTTCAAGGTCTCGGAAGAATGATGGTACGCCTCGACCATCCGCCAAGGGTCGTTGCGGCGGGCGGCGGCCGTGAACTCGAACCCGTTGACGCCGTCGCCCCGGTAGGTCGGCAAGGTCACCCCGTCGCGCGTCTCCGTTGCCGCGCTGCGCGGCTTGGCGTACTGCCCGGCCATCCGCCCCATCTTGACCACCGGCAGCGAGGCGCCGTACGTCAGCACCACCGCCATCTGCAAGACCGTCCGGATCTTGTTGCGGATCCGGTCGGCCGTCGACTCCGCGAAAATCTCCGCGCAGTCGCCCCCCTGCAGCACGAAGGCCTCGCCCCGCTGGGCCGCCGCCAGGCGCTCGGTCAGCCGGTCGGCCTCGCCCGCGAACACCAGCGGCGGCAGGGCCTTCAGCGCGGCCAGCGCCGCCGCCAGTTCCCCGCCGTCCGCCCAGTCGGGCTGCTGCGCCGCCGGCCAAGCCCGGTAGGCGTCCAGCGCGGCGAATGTCGTGTCGTTCATGGCGCAGGCAAGCCTACCGCTCCCCCTCGCCCGCCGCCCACCGGCGGTAGGCCGGGCGGCCGGGCGCCGCCCCCAAGGCGCCCCGGCGGCATCGGGCAAAGGCCGTTCACGATGCCGCCGGCGCTCGCCCGCGCGCCTGGCCGCCGCCGCCCGCCGACAGTCGGCTGGCCGGCCGAGGCTCTGGCGCCCGACCCCTCTGGCGTGCGGAATTGCAGCCCAATCCGCCAGGGCGGCCAGTCCGGCGAACCAGGCGAAGCCATCATCGCCGCGCGCCGCCCGGCGGACATGAGCGTCACATCGGGTCGCCCCGAAGCCGGACCCGAAAACTGAGTGAAGCTCAGCCACGGCGCCAGGCGCCACGTGCGGCCGGTTCGCAGACCGCCGACGGCATCGGTCCCGAAAACTGAGTGAAGCTCAGCCACGGCGCCAGGCGCCATGTGCGGCCGCGGCGACCTCGGCCCGCCCGCGAACCGGTCGGCGGGGGGGCCGGGCGGGACCGGACCCTAATGCGGTTGCCCGATCCCGTCCAGCAGGTCCCGGAACCAGGGTTTGTTGACGTCGAAGGCTTTGCCGCCCTTGACGCGGTCGAACTCGATGGCCCTCAGGACGTCGCCGCGGCCCTCGTCGTGGCCGATCACGCCGGACACGCCGGCCAAGGCCGAATCGACCGCCAGGTCGGTCATGGAGCGGATCAGGACCAGATCGCGGTCGTTGGCGCGGGCCGAGCGCGAGAAGTAGCCGGACTTCTGGACCATCGTCTTGAGCGCGCCCATGCGCTCCGCGAACTCGCGGGCGTACCAGGCGCCGGGGTTGATGGTGTCGAGTTTGACGTGGCCGAACGGGTCGCGCAGGACCTCTTGGCCGGACACCTCCATCTCGTGGACGATCGTCTCGATGCCGGCGCCCTCGGACAGGAAGATGTTGACGTTGCCGATCCGGTCCATGATCCCGCGCAGGCGGCGCGACTCGGCGTCGAGGTCGAGCTCCAACTCGGGGACGTAGACGCCGTGGATGTCCCAGCGCTCCTTGGTCAGCCCGAGCGCCGGGTTCCACTCCTGCTCGCCCAGCCAGCGCCGGTACTCGGTGGCGGCGGCGGCCGTCAGCCAGCCGCAGTGGCGGCCCATGACCTCGTGGATTATGAGCATCCGCGGGTTGGAGCGGTGCTCGCCGATGATGTTCTGGGCGTACAGCGAGGCCTGCTCGGCGGCCGTCCAGGCGCCCAGCGACTGCTTGACCGGCACCACGTCGTTGTCGATCGTCTTGGGCAGGCCCACCACGGTCAGCCCGTAGCCGTGATCGCGCAGGTAGGCGGCCAGATCGGCGGCGGTGGTGTTGGTGTCGTCGCCGCCGACGGTGTGCAGCACGTCGACGCCGTCGCGGCGCAGCCGCTCGGCCGCCACCGCCAGCGGGTCCTGGCCGGGCTGGACCAGGCCCCGGCGCTCGAGGTCTTTGGCGTTGGTCAGCTTGACCCGCGAGTTGCCGATCGGGCAGCCGCCGTAGCGCCGCAACAAGCCCGCCTTGGCCCGCGCCTCGGCGCTCACCAGGTAACTGTCGCCGGTCAGCAGACCGTAGTAGCCGTACTGGTAAATCAGGATTTCGGCGTCCGGCGCGAGCTCGGTGTAGCGCTCGATCAGCCCCCCGACGGCGGCCGACAGGCAGGGCGCGAAGCCCCCGGCGGTCAAGATGGCGACGCGGTTGACAGTCATTGGTTCTCCTACGTGGTCGTTGTTCTGACTACTTGCTCAAGGTAAAGACTATTCAGACGTGTCCGATGCCGTCGGCGGCCTCCCAGCACCGCCCCGGAACCAGCGCCGACGGCCGGGCGGCTCTTCCTCGCGGCCCGGCTCGGCCGGCTGGAGCGCCCCTGGTTGGGGCGGCCCCGGTTGGGGTGGTGGCTGAGCCGCTTGATCTGATCGGTCCGCCCCTGGGCGGCGGCTCGGCCATGGCGCCCGGGCGCGGCCCGGGCCTGGCTGGCCCGGCGCGGGCTGGGCCGACGCGGGCTCGCCTGGCGCTGGCGCATCGGCCGGCGTTGGGGCTTCGTCGGGCCGGGCCGCCTCGTCGGGCTCCGGGGGCGCCGGGGGCTCGAGGCCGGGCGGCCGCAGGCGGCCGCCGGGGGCCGAGTCGGGGGTCTCGGAATCGGGCGCCGGGGCGCCGGAGGCCAGGCGAGCCTTCATGGTGGCGGCGTAGACGTCCACGTAATCCTGGCCGGACAGCTTCATGATCTCGAACATGATCTGATCGGTGACTTCCCGCAGGACGAACCGGTCCTCGCCTAGCCCCTGATACTTGGACAAGTCGATCGGCCGCCCGACCACAATCCCCACCCGCATCAGCTTGGGCAGGCGCTTTCCGACCGGCTGGGCCAGATTGGTGCCTACCATCGAGATCGGGATCACCGGCGCGCCGGTGACCAGGGCCAGCCGCGCGACGCCGGTCTTGCGAAACTCAGCAGCAATCCGACTTCTCATTCTCCGCTCCGTCGACTGCACAAATATCCTTGATCATTGTCTCTGCCCTGAGCTGCCGATTCCGTGTGCAGTTTGTCGAGACCTGCTGTGCCATGTACGAAAACAGCGATGAGACGCCCTCCCCGGTCTTAGCCGACGCCTTCATCAACTTCATGTTATGGTCATTTCCCCAGTTGTGAAATGGAACGAGATTGAAGTCGTCTCCCACCAAATCCATTTTATTG
>JAIROU010000091.1 GCA_031257375.1 Bifidobacteriaceae bacterium | reverse complement strand
CGTGCCGCGCCTGGCCCGCCAGGCCCTCAGCGAATACGCCGAGCTGACCGGCCGCGCGTACACCCCGGTCATGGCCTACGGCTGCGACGACGCCGATTTCATCATGGTCGGCCTGGGCTCGATCACCGACGACGTCCGCGCCGTCCTGCCCCACCTGCGCCAGCAGGGCATAAAGGCCGGGGTCGCCTCGGTCAAGCTGCTACAGCCGTTCCCAGAGGCCGAGTTGGTGGCGGCGGTCGGCCGGGCCAAGTCCGTCATGGTCTTGGAGCGCTCGGACGACACCGCCCTGACCCGGCTGGTCAGCCAGGCGTTGTTCCGGGCGGCCGCCGGACAGGTGCCCGATGCCGTCTTGCCGGGCCAGGCGCCCAAGGTCACGACCGCCATTTTCGGCTTGGGCGGCCACGACGTCCAGCCCCGGCACCTGGTCGCGGCCTTCAAGGCGATGGCGGCGGGCGCCGCCGCCGAGGTGGTCTACCTGGGGTCGCAGTTCTTCGAGCCCAACCCGCCGGCCGGCCTGGCGGCCGTCCACGAACGTCTGCGCGAGGCCTACCCGGCCACGGTCGCCATGGGCCTCGAGACCGAGGAGAACCCGCAGCTCCTGCCGGAGGGCGCGCTTCGGATCAGGTTCCACTCGGTCGGCGGCTATGGCACCGTCGCCACCGGCAAACTGCTGACCGACATCTTGTCCGGGCTTTTGTCGATGCACTCGAAATCGGCCCCCAAATACGGCTCGGAGAAGTCCGGGGCGGCCACCAACTACTACATCACCCTGTCCCCCGAGCCAGTCCTGCTGACCAACGCCGAGTTGGAGGACGTGGACGTGGTGATCTCCCCCGACCACCAGGTCTTCATCCACACCAACCCGCTGAAGGGACTGGCTGAGGGCGGCACCTTCATACTTCAGTCCGATCAAGAACCAATTGACGTCTGGCGCTCCCTGCCGGCCCACGCCCGCCGCGCCATCCGGCGCCGCCGCATCAAGTTCCTGGTCGTCAACGCCTTCGAGGTGGCCAAGAAGCACGCCCCCAGCCCGGAGTTGGAGACCCGGATGATGGGCATCGCCTTCATCGGGGCGATGATCGGGCACGTCGACGCGGTCGCCCGCGGCGGCGCCGGCGAGGACGTCCACGCCCGCGTCCGCCAGCAGATCGAGTACAAGTTCGGCCGCAAGGGCCAGGCCGTCGTGGACGGCAACATGTCCGTCATCAACGACGGCATGACCGCCACCCGCCTGGTCGATTACGGCTCGCCCGCCTTCGTCGAGGTCGACGAGGCCCCGGCCGCCGCCCGCGCCCGGACGGTGGCCCTGTCGGCGGCGATGTGCCCGGCCGCCGGCCAGGCCGCACCGGCGGCCCTGTTCGACCCGGCCTATTACGAGGACCTGGTCGCGGCCCCGTTCCGGGCCGGGACCATCGCCGAGGCCCCGGTCCTGCCCGGGGCGGGCCTGTTCATGCCGGTCGGCTCCGGGGCCAACAAGGACAAGGGCATTTTCAGGCGGACCAGCCCGATCTTCAACCCGGAGGTCTGCACCGGCTGCCTGGAGTGCACCCTGGCCTGCCCGGACACCGCCTTCCCCAACCAGGTGCACGAGATCCGCGACCTCCTCGAGGCGGCCGTCGAGGCGGCCGGGCTGACCCCGGCCCGGGCCGAGGCGGTGGCTCCGCACCTGAACGCCTGGGCCGACTCGATTCGCCAGGCCTTCCGCCGGGACAGCGACCTCAAAGACCTGTCCGAGGCCGCCCGCGAGGCCGCCACCGAACTCGACCTGGGGCCGATCGCCAGGGTCGAGGACCAGGTGGCGGCCGCCCTGGCCGAGTTCCCGGTCGCCCGCACCCGGCCCTTCTTCGACTCGGTCGAGGCCGCCGAGCCCGGCCGGGGCGGCCTTTTCTCGGCCGTCATCGACCCCTGGAAATGCACCGGGTGCCTGCAATGCGTCGACGTCTGCGGCCCATCCGCCCTGGTCGAGGCGGACCAGACGGCGGCCGTGGCGGACCTGCTGGAAACCCGCTTCGAGCGGTTGACCCACCTGCCGGCCACGCCCAAGCGGTTCACGGCCGGGGCCGGCCAGGCCGACGGCGACATCAAGCGCCTGCTGCTGGACCACGACACCTACTACGCCATGACCGGGGGGCATGGGGCCTGCCGGGGCTGCGGCGAGGTCACCGCGCTCAGGCTCCTGACCACGCTCAGCCACGCCGTCGGGGACGCCCGGCGGCGCGAGCACGTCAAGGCGCTCGAAGCCCTGATCGCCGACCTGGCCGCGAAAGCGGAGGCCGTGGCGGCGGCATCGGGCAATGACAGTGACGTTAAAGAACGCCTGGCCCACCTGGACCAGCTGGCCGCCGCCCTGGAGGCGCGGCTCTACCTCTACGAGGGCGGGCCGACCGGGCGCGGCCCGGCCACCACCGTCATCGCCAACTCGACCGGCTGCTCCTCGGTCTACGCCTCGACCATGCCTTTCACCCCCTACACCGACCCGTGGGTGAACTCGCTGTTCCAGGACGCCCAGCCGCTGGCGGTAGGCCTGTACGAGGGCCTGGTCTCCCAGCTGGTCCCGGAGGTCCGGGCGCTGAGGGCGGCCGCCCTCGAACTGGCCGACGCCTACGACCCGGCCCGCGACGGCCGCGCCCTGGCGACGATCTCCTGGCGCGACTTCACGGCCGAGGAGTTGGAGCTGCTGCCGGCCATGCTGACCGTCTCCGGCGACGGGGCGGCCTTCGACATCGGCTTCGGGGCGATGTCGCGGGTCCTGGCCGGGGGCACCCCGATCAAGGCGATCGTGCTCAACACCGGCTCCTACTCCAACACCGGCGGCCAAGCCTCGACCGCCTCTTACACCGGCCAGGACGCCGACCTGGCCCGCTACGGCAAGGCCCACGCCGGCAAGACCGAGGCCCGCAAGGAGTTGGGCCTGCTGGCCTGCTTCCATCCCAAGGTCTTCGTCTGCGCGACCTCGACCGCCCTGCACTCGCACTTCCTGTCGACCGCCCTGTCGATGCTGGAGTACCAGGAGGGCTCGGCCCTGATGGAGGTCTACACCCCCTGCTCGACCGAGAACGGGATCGCCGAGGACCTCTCCAACGCCCGCTCCCGCCTGGCCGTCGAGTCGCGCATGGCGCCCGTGTACACGCACGACCCGCGCCGCGGCCCGTCGCTGCCGGAGCGCTTCTCGCTCGACGGCAACCCCGAGCCGACCGGCCTTTGGACCACCCGGACCCTGCAGCACCTCGACGACTCGGGCGCGGTGGCGTTGCTGCAGACGCCGCTGACCCCGGCCGAGTTCGCCTTCGGGGAGGTCCGCTTCGCCAAGCAGTTCAGGCGTTTACGGCCAGACCAGGTGGACGATGCCGTGCCGATCGCCGAGTACGTCGACCTCCCGTTGGCGGCCAGGGCGGGCAAGGTGCCGTTCATCTGGGCGACCGACCGCGCCCGCCAGTTGATCCAGGTGGCCTGCGGGACCGGGATAGTCGGCCTGGTCGAGGACCGGCGCCACTATTGGCGGACCTTGCAGTTCCTGGCCGGTCAGCCGGTTATGGCCCTGAGCGCCGCCCACCGCCAGGAGCTGGCCGATCTGACCGGGCGTTACGAGGCGGCGGTCCAGGCCCGCGAGGACTCGTTGGACCAGATCGCCGCCGCCATGGCCGACTTGGCCGACTCGTCGGCGGCGGCGCCGCCAGTTTTCGACTTCGGCGGGCTGGGCGGGGCTGGCGGCGGCGCTGGGGCCGGTGGCGGGGCTGGGGCGGCCCCGGCGG
>JAIROU010000065.1 GCA_031257375.1 Bifidobacteriaceae bacterium | reverse complement strand
TGAGGCCGGATTCGGAGGCCAGCGTCTCGCAGTGGGTGGCGGCCGACCTGACGGGGGTTCAAAACGGCAGCTGGCTGCGGCTGGTGGGCCGGGCGCAGTCGGGCAGCGCGTCGGGGTTCGCGGTGGTGTTCTCCACTGGCACGCTTCCGTATTACGCGGGTTGGGAGATCCGCCCGTTTGTGAACGGCGCTTGGGTCCAGTCGTGGTCGACGAAGTATTTGACGGCGGGAAACGTAGTCGACCCGGCGCATGATTACCGGTTGGAGGTTGGTTTCGAGACCCCTGAGGGGACGACTCAGACAGTTGTCACGGCTGAGGCGATAGACGCCACGACCGGCGAGTCTTATGTCAGCCACACCGTGGCTTTCGACGTCCCGGCACTGGCCAACCCGGGCACGACGGGTTTCGTGACGGTGGGCAAGCCAGTCACGTTGACCGGCTGGGAGGTGCGCGGCCCGGTGGAGGATCCGGAGGAGCCGCCTGGCCCTGGGGATGAGACTTGCGGCGAGGAGTTGTGCTCGTTCGATTTCAGGGGCAAATCCCGCCAGGACGCGGTCGACGCGGGTTGGTCGGTTGTCAACGAGAACCCTGACAACATCGCTTTCGGGCCGGACGGCGTGACTGTGACGGCCGAGGCGGGGGAGTTGTGGGGGGTTGGCGGCGCCGAGCCGAAGAACATCTTGACCCATCCCGCCCCGGGGGATTGGGACGCGCGGGCGCACGTTTCGACCTCGGATCTGGACTCCAATAATGAGCAGGCCCTGATCGCGGCCTATGTGGACGCGGACAACTACGTCAAGGTGACGCGGTCGCAAGAAGCCGGCCAGGGCGTGCAGATGGTGGTCGAGGAGGCGGGCGTCGGCCAGTCGTTGAAGCAGGTCACCCCTGTTACGGAGACGGATTTGTGGTTGCGCCTGGTCAAAGCCGGGGACGTGTACACCGGGTTCTACTCGTTGGACGGGTACAAGTGGACCAAGCTGGCGAGCGGCCAGGCCGCCTTGGCGGACCCCGATCTGGCATTGATCCATTTCCCGGACTCGGCCGCCGGTGATTCGACGGCGACGTTCTCGCAGTTGCTGCTCAACGCCAAACCCTTCACCGGCTGGCCCAGCCACGAAGACGCCGTGGACGTGGCGCACCTGCCGGGCGTGGTGGCCTCGGCGTCATCGTGGACGTACGGGTACTACGCCAATGGCGTCGAGCGCTTCGTGCCCTCCTTGGCCATCGACGGCGGCATGAACGTCCAAAACAGCCGGTGGGCGCCGTGCAACCGGTCGGACAACAAGAACGGCCCGTTGCCGGAATTCGAGAAGGCTGATTGCCTGTCGCCGTCGACGGATTGGTGGCAGGTCAAGCTGGCCGAGCCGACCTACATCCACCGCGTCGTGCTGCACTACATCGACGCGGCGCGGCCGACCGAGTGGAAGCTGCAATTGTCGCAGGACGCGGTGACCTGGGTGACCGCGTCGACGCAGGTGAACGCGGTACCGCCGGCGAGCGAGACAGTGGTGGTGGCGGACACCGAGACCGCCTGGCAGTACATCCGGGTCCAAGGTGTGAAGGGTTACAGCCGAGACTGGGGGACCAGCGAAGGATTGATCGAATACGGCTTGTCCATCACGGAGTTCGAGGCTTGGGACGCGCCGCCTGATATGGGGGAGGACGGCGGCCGGGTGTTGCCGGAGCCGGTCAGCCAGGAGCTCCTGGGCGGCGACCCGTTCAGGTTGGCCGCTGGTTCGCGGGTGGTGGTCGCGGACGCGGGTTTGGCGGGCCTGGGCGAGCAGTTGGCGGCCTATTTGCGCCCGGCGACGGGGTTCGCCTTGCCGGTGGTGACAGGCCAGGCGGGCGCGGGCGACATCTGGTTGGCGCTGGGCGACGATGCGGCTTTGGACGCCGGGGGCGATCTGGCGGACGCGGAGGGCTATGTGTTGGAGGCGTCGGCCGACGGGTTGTCGGTGACAGCGCCGGCCGGGCACGGGTTGTTCAACGGCTTCCAGACGATCCGGCAGTTGTTGCCGGCGGCGGTGTTCGCCGACTCGGAGCGGGCGGTCGATTGGGTGGTGGGCCCGATCAAGGTGGTCGACTGGCCGCGTTACGGGTTGCGGGGCCATCATGTGGACCCGGCGCGCAGCTTCATCACGGTGGCGGAGCTGAAGGCGATCATCGACGAGTTGGTCTTGTTGAAGGGCAACACTCTTCAAATCCACTTGTCGGACTCGCAGTCGTGGCGGTTGGAGATCAAGGGTTACGAGACGTGGCTGGCCAGCGCCGGGAACGGCGGGAACGTATGGGGGCAGTACACCCAGGAGGACTTCAAGGAGGTTGTGGCGTACGCCAACGAGCGATTCGTCGACGTCATCCCGGAGTTGGAGAGCCCCGGCCACTCGAGCGCTGCCACCAGCCGGTTGCCGAACGTGACTTGCGGCACGAGCGAGTTTTGCGCGGACAAGGACCACGCCAACAACGGGATCGCGTTGGCGTTTTGGGCGGACGTGTTCGAGCAGTTGAAGGAGATCTCCCCGTCTGAGTTCATCCACATCGGCGGCGACGAGGCCTCGACCTCGGGCGACCCGTACCACCAGTGGATCCGGGACCTGGAGACCTTGGTGAACAGCACCGAGGGCGGCCAGCCGGCCAAGCGGATGATCGGCTGGAACCCGGCGGTCGACGGGATGGCTGGCACCGACGGCGGCGAGGAGTTGTCGACCTCGGTGAACCAGTTCTTCCACCAGGCGGGCTCGCCGGTCCGGTCCGGGTGGTTCGACGACGGCCGGGAAGTCATCTTGTCCCCGCAGGAGCCGGTCTACTTGGATTACGCCTACGCCGGTTCGCGCGGCTTCATGGCCACGCTGCCGTACTCTGGCCGGGAGCAGAGCCTGTGGAACGTCTTCCGGTGGGATCCGCACTGGACGCTGGACACCTTCACCAACAAGTCGCTGCAGGGAGACTTCGGGCTTGACGACGACGACGTGCTGGGCGTCCTGGCCGCGATCTGGGGCGAGCGGATCCGGTACCTCCCGGACATCCAGTACATGTTGTACCCCAGGTTGGCGGCGGCCTTGGAGACCGCCTGGTCGCCGCAGCAGGAGGGCTGGACGTCCGCGAGCCAGGACAAGACGGGTTATGCGACCTTCAAGAACCGGTTGGCGAAGCAGGGCGAGCGCTGGCAGTACTCGGACGTGAACTTCGGCACCATCGCGGAGGTCCCGTGGACGAGTGGCGGGTCCGGCGCAGTGATCCGCCTGGGCGCGGACGACCTGTCGGTCGACTCCCAGGAGTTGGCGGCGATGGCCGCCCCGGGCCTGGACAAGTCGGGCTTCGCGGCCTCGGTCGACTGGGGCGACGGCACGCCGGCCGAGTCGGTGGCGACCAGCGCGATCGCCCAGTCGCGGGCGTTCACGGCCTCTGACAACAAGGGCCGGTCCTTGATGACGGTGTCCGGCTCGCACGCCTACGCCCAGGCGGGGGTGTACGAGGGCGCGGTGACGTTCGCCACCGCCGATGACGAGTGGGTCGTCCCGTTCACGGTCCGCGCCGATCAGGCCCCGGTCGACAAGGCCGCCTTGGCGGCCGCGATCGCCGAGGCCGAGGGGTTCGCCGGGGGTGATTGCACGGCTGATAGTTGGGACGCGCTGTTGGAGGCCCTGGCCGGCGCCAACGCGGTGCTGGGCGACACGGCGGCCACCCAGGGGCAGGTGGATGATGCCGTGTTGGCGCTTCGGTCCGCGATCGACGGTTTGGAGCTGTCTGGTCCGGATGTGTCGTCGTCGGTGGCGTTCAAGTGCGCGGCGGGGCGGGTGTATTTGGCGGTGACGGTGGTCAACGACGAGGATGTGG
>JAIROU010000050.1 GCA_031257375.1 Bifidobacteriaceae bacterium | reverse complement strand
TCGCCGGGGGGGGGGTTCGCGGGGGGGGGGGTGCTGGGGCGGGGGGGGGGGGGCGGGGGGAGGACCGGAGGAGAGTTTGAGGGTGATCTCGACGCCGGCGTAGGCCTGGCCGGATGGGTCCTGCTCGGCCACCTGGCCGACCGCGTACTGTTCGGATTGGACCGCGTCTGGGCTGACCAGGACCTGGAAGCCCTCGTCCTCGAGGACCTTGGTGGCCGCGCGCGCGTCCAGGCCGAGGACCGATGGCACATTGATCTTCTTGCCGTAGCGCAAGATGTTCGGCACCGGGCCGAACTTCAGCGCCTCCTGGCCCGCCAGGGCCGCGTCCATGAACCGCGCGAAGACGGGCGCCGCCAGTTGGCCGCCGAAGGCCTCGCCGTACCAGCGGCCGCCGATCCGGCCGGACAGGATCTTCTGCTCGTCGGGATAGCCGGTCCAGACGGCCGTCGCCAACTGCGGGGTGTAGCCGACGAACCAAGCCGCCCAAGACGAGTCGGTGGTGCCGGTCTTGCCGGCCGCCGGCCGGCCGTCTAGCCGGGCGGCCGTCCCGGTGCCACCGCTGACCACGCCCGCCAGGGCCATCGAGACGGCGTTGGCGACACCCTCGTCAAGGACCCGGTTGCACTGCGGGCCGGGCAGTTCGATCGGGTTGCCGGCCGAATCGGTGACCGACTCGATCGAGGTCGGCGCGCAGAAGGTGCCGCCGGAGGCGAAGGTCGCGTAGGCGCCGGCCATGGCCAGCGGCGAGACCTCGTTGACGCCCAGCGTGAAGGTCGGGACCAACGTGAGCTCCCCGCCGTCCGCCCGCTTGACGCCCATGGCGGCGGCCAGGTCGCGGATCTCGCACAGGTCGAGCTTGCGCTCCATGGCGATGTAGGAGGCGTTCATCGAGCCGACCGTTGCCTGGTAGGCGGTGTTGTTCTTCCTGGCGCCGGCCCGGATCGAGAACGCCTTGTGGGCCATGATGACGCCGCCGTCCATGCACTTGGCGGGGAAGGTGTCGTTGGCGGCGTAGTTCTGCTTCGAGCCGTCGAAGGGTTCTTGCAGGGCGTGGCCGGCGACCAGCCACTGGGCCAAGATGAAGGGCTTGAAAGTCGAGCCCGGCTGGAAGCCGGAGGACCCGCCGTAGGCGAGGTCGACGTTGTAATTGATGGCCGTGTAAGTGGCGTCATCGCTTTGGCCGGACTTGTAATGCCGGTTCTGGGCCATCGCCTTGATCTTGCCGGTGCCGGGCTCGACCGCGCTGAGGGCCTGGCCCACCCCGGACGGGTCCCCGACGGGGACCTGGGACTCGATCGCGGCCACGGCTGCGTTCTGCATGGCCAGGTCCAAGGTGGTGTGGATCTTCAGGCCTCCGCGCTGGAGCAGGGCCACCCGGGCGGGGCCGTCCTCGCCGAAGGCGGCCGAGGCGAGGATTTCCGCGACCACGTAATCGCAGAAGAAACCGGCGTCGAAGGCGTCGGCGGCCTCGCAGCTGGCGGGCGTCGGGGTGAGGTTGAGCGACTCGCTCACGTCCACCGCGATGGCCTCGTCAAACTCGAGCTGGGTGATGTATTTGTCGCGCAGCATGGCCCTCAGCGCGTCGTCGCGCCTGGCCCTGTTCGCCACCGGGAAGTTCTCCGGGTCGAGCGCGTTCGGCGCCTGGGTGACGGCGGCGATGGTGGCGGCCTGGACCGCGGTCAGGTCCTTGGCGCTGATTCCGAAGTAGTAGTTGGCGGCCGCCTCGACCCCGTACAGCGACGGGCCGAACTGGGCGATGTTCAAGAAGCCCTCGAGGACTTTTTTCTTGCCGTGCTGCTTCTCAAGCTCGACGGCCATTCTGGCCTCGCGCAGTTTGCGGGCGTAGCTGCGGTCGGTGGCGGCGCTGGCGGCGGCGTCGTCGCCCAGCAACTCGGCCTGCTGGATGAGCGAGTTCTTGACGAACTGCT
Source organism: Bifidobacteriaceae bacterium (assembly GCA_031257375.1). Classification (GTDB taxonomy): domain Bacteria; phylum Actinomycetota; class Actinomycetes; order Actinomycetales; family WQXJ01; genus JAIRTF01. The sequence continues at coordinate 3,547 of JAIROU010000050.1, read as the reverse complement.
GGGTCAGCGTCGACGCCCCCTGGATGTCGCCGTCGATCGAGTTGTTGACGAAAGCCCTTGCCATGCCCTGGACGTCGACCCCGGAATGCTCCCAGAAGCGGCGGTCCTCAAGGGCGACGATGGCGTCTTGCATGGGCTGGGAGATCTCGTCCAGCGCCACGATGACCCGGTTTTGGGCGTAGAAAGTGGCCAGCAGGGCGCCATCGGCGGCGTACATGTACGAGCGTTCGGACAGTTCCGGTATTTGCACCTGCGACGGCACTGCCGCTAGCACCTTGACGCCGGTCTCGGTCGCCACCGTGCTGACCGCCACCGCCGGCAGGAACACGGCTGAGCCGAGGATCCCGCAAGCCACTGAGATGACCAAGAAGCCGGCCAGGCCGACCACCCATTTGCCAGCCATCTTCAGAGCGCGCAGTGCCACGGGATCAAGGGTACGCGAGCGTGCGCCCGGAGGCCTCCTACAGCGGGCCGAGTTTCAGCGGGCGCTCCCGCGCCGCTGGGTCAGGGCCGCGCGCCGCCGGGTCAGGGCCGCGCGCCGCCCGCGTCGGCGCAGGCCGTCAGCCGCGGCCCCTAACCCGGGTCCATCAGGCCGTATTTGAGCTGGACGCGCTGGATCTTGGCGATCATCGGCCGGGCTAGGACCAGCAGGAACAGGACCGTTGCGGCGGCGTGGATCAAGTTGACCGGGACGCCGGCGGCGTAAACAGCGACGGCGAGGGCGGCGGTCGGCTCGGGGTAGAACATGACCAGAGCGCAGGTGTCGACGATCGGGCCGTAGACGGCGAAGACCGCCACGGCCCCGAAGGGAACCAGCGCCAGTCGGCGGCGCGGCAGGCGGCCGGGTCGGAACGCCAGGCCGGCGGCGAAGCCGACCAGGCCGAAGCCGAACATCTGCCACGGCGTCCACGGCCCCTGGCCAAACAGGAAGTTCGAGACAAAGGCGGTCGCGGCGCCGACCAAGAAGCCCGCCTCCGGGCCAAGGGCCACCCCGGTGATTATGACTATCGCGGCCACCGGTTTGAAGTGCGGCAGCATGAAGAAGGCCTCCCGCCCCGCCACGCCGATCGCGGTCAGGACGGCCAGGATGACCAATTCTCGGGCTTGCGGCCGCCGGTTCTCGAAAACCAGGGCAAACGGCCCAAGCGCGCACACCAGCACCGCCATCGACACCAAGTAGTAACGCCGGTCGCCCAGCAAGACAACCCCTGCCGCCACGACCGCCGGTGTGACCAGGAAAATCAATCCGGCCGTGACCCAGGCGCGGGCGCCGCCAAGGCGATGGATTGCCGCCACCGTGCTACAACCTCCTCGCTGGTGATCGCCTCGGGCCAGTGGTCGCGGGCTATCCGGTTGGCCGCCGTGGTGTAAAAGCCGTTGCCGGCGAAGAAGGCGCCGGGAGGTCCCGACGTGATGACCGAGCCGTTGAACATCAAAGCACAGATGTCGGCGTGGCTGGCGCAGAACTCGATGTCGTGGGAGACGATCACGACCGTTGTTCCCTGACCGGCGGTCTGCCTCAACACGCGCGCCAACGTCAGTTTGAAGGCCGCGTCCAGGCCTTTGGTCGGTTCGTCCAGGAGCAGGATGTCTGGCTCCGCCAACAGCGCCTTGGCCAGCGCCGCCCGCTGCTGCTCCCCGCCCGACAGGTCATAGGGATGGACCTCGAGCAGGTCGGCCAGTCCGACTTGGGCGGCGGCCGCCCGGACCCGGTCGGCGCGATCGGCCCGGCCGCGCGGGCCCGCGCCGACCGCGTCGGCCAAGTCCGCCGCCAATGTCTTGCGGGTGAACACGGTTTGCGGGTCCTGCGGCGCCAGCACCACCCGGCCGGTTGTCTTGACGCTGCCGCGGTCGGCCGGCAGCAGGCCGCCGATGACGCCCAGAACCGTCGACTTGCCGACCCCGTTGGCGCCCAGGACGGCGAACAGGCCTCCGGCCGGCACGCTCAGCGTGCAGTCCCGCAGCACGTCGGGGCCGTCCCTGTCATACCTGAACCAGACCTCCTTCAGACGGACGGCCGGCGTGGGCGCGCGTCGGCCAGGATCGCGCAACAGGCCTCGCGGCTTGCGCCCGGATCGAGGGTGTCTCGCGCCGGCGGGGTTCTCGGCGGCGGCGGCGGGGCCAGCGGCGGCCAGGCCGGTGATCGCGGCGCCTTGGATCGCGCCGTCCCGCCGGGCCGGGCCGGGCAGACACCGGTCCAGCAGGCGCCGGCCGTCGCGGACCGAAATGGGGCAGGGCTCGCCGGACGGCGCCTGGCCACCCACGCCGCCCACGCCGCCGATGCCGCCCACGCCGCCCACTCCGCCCACGCCGCCAACACCGGCGAAGACCCGGGTGGCGGCGGGCAGGCCGACCAGCAGGTCGCGCTCAGCCTCGGCGGCGGCGATCTGGGCGCAGACGGCCCCAGGACTGCCGTCGTAGGCCAGCCGCCCGGCCCTGAGCACCATCAGCCTGTCGGCCAGAGGCAGGGCCTCTTCCAGCCGGTGCTCGCTCAGGACCACCGTCACGCCCAGCTCCAAGTTGAGCTTCTTGACGCAGGCCAGGAAATCGGCCGCGGCTATGGGGTCGAGTTGCCCCGTGGGCTCGTCCAAGATCAGAACGCTGGGTTGGGCCGCCATCACGGAGGCCAGGTTGAGCAATTGCTTCTGGCCGCCCGAAAGATCGGCGACATCGGACTCGAACCAGTCTTGAATGCCGAAGAAGCTGGCCACCTCCGCCACCCGCAGCGCGATCGAGCGGGTGTCCACTCCCAACGACTCCAGGCCGAAGGCCAACTCGTGCCAAACCCTGTCTGTGACCAACTGGCTGTCCGGGCTCTGCGAGACGAAGCCAATCGCCCGGGCCTGTTCGGCCGCCGTCACGTCGGCCCACGCCCGGCCTTCGAACCGCACCGACCCGTCCGCCTGACCGTGCGGCGCCAAGACCGGTTTCAGGTGCCTCAGCAGGGTGGTCTTGCCGCCCCCGGACGGCCCGCACAAGACGGTGAACTCCCCCCGGCCGATGCTCGCCGTCACATCGTCGAGGGCCGGCGCCGGGCGCTGCGGGTAGGTGAAAGTCAGGTGCTCGATCGAGTACGCCGCCACTTCAACTCCTCCGCCAGGTTGAGAGCCAGCGGCATAAACAGCACCGTCGAATAAGCCAGCCAGGCCGCCACCGAGCGGGCGCCAGCCACCGGGACCGCGATAACCGGGAAAAACCTCATCGAAGTCAGGCCGGCGGCCGTGGCCAGGCCGACCACCAGGGCGGCGGCGGCCAGCCAGGCGGCCGCCGCCCGGTCGCGGCGGCTCCAGCGGGCCAAGTGGAAGCTCGTGCGCCGGTGGGTCCCGAAGCCGCGCGACCGCATGGAGTCCGCCACCTCGACCGAGTTCTCCAGCGCCCACGTCACCAGAATCGACAAGATGCCCAGACCGGCCCTGGCCCGGCGAACAATGCCGCCGCCGCCGAGGGATCGGCCGAGGCCGCGTTGGGCATAGGCGATGCGGCGGGCCTGGGCCTTGAACCGCGGCACAAAACGCAACGCCATCGAAAACACCAGCGCCAGGGCCGG